>NZ_MBPN01000058.1 GCF_001695625.1 Pseudomonas defluvii | reverse complement strand
CACAACGCCGGCTCTCGGGAGCCGGCGTTGTGGGTGATCAGGGGCAGCGCTTACTTCGCGACTTTGCCCAGTACGCGCAGACGGCTGATACCGCCATCCGGGAACACGTTGATCCGGATGTGGGTGATCGGCCCCAGGTCATTGATCTGCTCCTGGAAGCTGTGCTCGGCGTGCATCTGCAGCTTCTGGCTTGGCAGCAGTTCGCGCCAGAACAGGCTCTGGGTTTCGATCTGGCTGTCGGTACCGCCCTTGACGAATGCGCCCTGGATCGAGCAGCTGTCGGGGTAGTTGCCTTTGAAGTGCAGGGTGTCGACGACAACCTGCTCGACCACGCCAGCATGGCCCAGGGCAACGATGACCCAGTCATTGCCTGGGGTGCGGCGGCGCGCGGTTTCCCAGCCGTCGCCCATGTTGATGCCACGGCCCGGGTTGAGGATGTTGCTCATGCGGCCGAAGTGTTCGTCGGAGCAGGCCAGGGCACGACCACCGTTCAACGCTGCTGCCAGGTCGACTTGCTCGTTGTCGCCTACTGCCGACCAGTCACGGAATGGCACGCCGTACACACGCAGACGGGCAACACCGCCGTCCGGGTAGATGTTGAAGCGCAGGTGGCTGAAGGCCTGGTCGTTGTTGATTTCGTGGTAGTGGTGGCTGTTGCCTTGCAGCTCGACGGCCGACAGCACTTCAACCCACTGGGTTTGTTCGGTCGGGTCGCCTTCAGCGACGAAGCAGCCTTCCAGGGACGCCGAAGGTGGGAAGTTGCCGGTGAAGAACGAGGTGTCGATGTCGACGCCCTTGATGGTGCCGGGAACGCCCAGGCGGATCACCGCGCTGTCGAAGCCTTCGAAACGCTTGCGGCGCGTTTCCCAGCCGTCCATCCACTTGCCGTTGTCGTCGAACACACCCTCCTTCCACACGGCCGGTGTCGGCTGGAACAGGCGCTCGGCAGCGGCGAACCACTCATCGGTGACCGAAACGATCTTGGTGCCCAGGCGCGCGTCGGCCAGGTTGACGAATTTCTCGAAGGGTACGGCGTATGCTTTCATTTTTTCTTGTCTGCCTTGAATGGGTGGCTGGGGATGCTTGCAAGGCCCTGGGTACGCGCTGCGTTCATGAGCGCACTCGGGCCACGCTCACTAAAGCTGCAGTAATCGGAACAGGGCGATCAGGTTGATCTGCGCCAGCGCTTCCTTGAACTCGGCCTCGACCGAGTTATGGATGCGCGTTTCGAACGCGGCGAGGATCTGATGCCGGTTGCTGCCTTTTACCGCCATGATGAAGGGAAACTTGAACTTCGCTTTGTAGGCGTCGTTCAGCTCGGTGAAGCGTTGGAACTCTTCGGCCGTGCATTGGTGAATACCGGCGCCAGCCTGTTCGTGAGTGCTGGCTTCGGTCAGTTGGCCCTGGACGGCCGCTTTGCCGGCCAGGTCCGGGTGAGCGTTGACCAGTGCCAGCTGGCTGGCAGGGTCGGCGCTCAACAGGATATCGCTCATGCGTTGGTGCAGATTTTCGATCTGGTCCAGCTCCTGGCGCTGGCCCAGGTCGAATGCCTTCTCGGCAACCCATGGCGAATGTTCGTAGATATCGGCGAAAGCTTCGACGAACGCGGTGCGGTCGAGGGTCGAAGGCTTCAGCGTCTTGAAGTCGGTCATTATGCGTTCTCGGCGTTGAAAGGGTGGGTGGCATGCCAGTGGCGGGCGATGTCCACGCGCCGGGCAAACCAGACCTGCTCATGGCTTTGTGCGTATTCGACAAAGCGCTTGAGGGCTGCCAACCGGGCAGGGCGGCCGACCAGGCGGCAGTGCAGGCCGATGGAGAGCATCTTCGGTGCCTCGGCACCTTCGGCATACAGCACGTCGAACGCGTCCTTGAGGTACTGGAAGAACTGCTCGCCGCAGTTGAAACCCTGAACCTGGGTGAAGCGCATGTCATTGGTGTCCAGGGTGTAGGGGATCACCAGGTGTGGCTTGCCGGTCGGGTTGTTGGGTTCCCAATAGGGCAGGTCGTCGTCATAGGTGTCGCTGTCATAGAGGAAGCCACCTTCCTCCATCACCAGGCGGCGGGTGTTTGGCCCGGTGCGGCCGGTGTACCAGCCCAATGGGCGCTCGCCGGTCAGTTCGGTGAGGATGCGGATCGCTTCGAGCATGTGCTCGCGCTCCTGGGCCTCGTCCATGTACTGGTAGTCGATCCAGCGGTAGCCGTGACTGCAGATCTCATGGCCGGCTTCAACCATGGCACGGATCACTTCCGGGTGGCGCTGGGCGGCCATGGCCACGGCAAACACGGTCAGCGGAATGCCAGTGTCCTTGAACAGTTTGAGCAGGCGCCAGACGCCTGCGCGGCTGCCGTACTCGTAGAGCGATTCCATGCTCATGTTGCGTGCGCCCTGCAGCGGCTGGGCGGCAACCATTTCAGACAGAAATGCTTCCGACTCTTTATCACCGTGGAGGATGTTGCGTTCGCCACCTTCTTCGTAATTGAGCACGAAAGACAAAGCGATGCGGGCGTTCCCCGGCCAGCGCGGATGGGGTGGAGTATTGCCGTAACCGATCAGGTCGCGAGGATAATCAGCGCTCACTGCAGTCTTCCTTCTTGTACGTGAAAACGGGGGTAGAGTGGCCTGTGTGGTGTATCGACCACGCTGATGGAGTGATTGTATACAACTTTATTGTCAGTTTGTAAGCCTGTTTTTTCGCATTTCTTTCCTGGCCCGCCACCCCATGCCCCTGCAATAAATCTGCCGGAATGGTCAGATAATGACGTGCTCGTCATTGTTCTGCTTGGGTTTGCGACTGATGGCCTGTTTGCTGGGCGAGGTGGCTAAGCTAACAAAGAAGTCGGAATTATTGTGTACAATTTTCAATAAAAATGTCTTAATAATCCAACAGCCGTACGCTGCCGTGCTTGCATGCGGTGCGATACGGGTATTTTTTGCCCACAGATCAAGAAGAGGCGAGCAACCTTATGGGACGTTTGACCACGCATGTACTGGACGCCGCGCATGGCTGCCCTGGCAGCTCGATCAAGGTCGAGCTCTACCGCGTCGAAGGCCAGCAGCTAGAGCTGGTGACCACTGCCCTGACCAACAGCGACGGTCGTTGCGACGCACCGTTGCTGCAGGGTGACGATTACCGCAGCGGTGTCTACCAGCTGCAGTTCAGTGCCGGTGACTACTACCGTGCACGCGGCGTGAAGTTGCCTGAGCCTGCGTTCCTCGATGTGGTCGTTCTGCGTTTTGGCATCAGTGCCGAGCAGGATCATTACCACGTTCCATTGCTGATTTCGCCTTACAGCTACTCGACCTACCGCGGAAGCTAGCAGGTCAGCCAACAGAATCTTCGTAGGTCCTTGCCCGCTCACACTGCGGGCTTTTTTTTGCCTGAAGGAAAAGCATTATTTATCTCACATGGTTTGAGCGGCTGTTTTGAAATGTCGGCTGGGTCGCTTGCGCAGGGTGTGCAGGCGCCATTCGATAGCAGGGACACAGACCATGGATGTAGCAATTCCTCCTCACTTGCTCAGCAACACTGAGGCGTTGGCAGCGTTGGAAAAGGCTGCGGCGCTCTGGACACAACAGGGCAGCGCGCTGCCGGACATTGTGCCGCTGCTCGCAACGGCCTTTGATGATGAGCTCAAGCGTCAATACCCGCAGCTTGAACTGGATGCGCGAAACACCTGGGTAAAAACCTTTTCGCTCACGGATAACCCGGAGCACTGCACCTTGCAGACGAACAAGACCCTCGAGCAGGTAATGCGCGAGCGCCTGGTGGGTGCCGCAACGGTGTATGACGAGGGCTTGTCAGGGATTTACGCCGATGGTCGCGAGGATGATCAACCCGGAACGCGCATGGCCGGCACGCGCGGGCTGGAGGGGGCCATCGACACGTTGACGCTCAAGCTGGGTTATCTGTATCGGGATGCAGTCACTGCCTACTGGAACGCCGCGACAGCGGAGCACACCTCACGCGACCAGCAACTGGCTGATGCCCTGGCGCAGGCGTTGCACCTCGACGCGGCACGGCGCTTGAGTAAGGACGAGCAGGCGTTGTTGAGCAGCGCGCTGTCGACCCCGGCGGACAGCCGCAGGGCTTTTTTTGCCTACAGCCTTAGCCTGTTGTTCGAGGGGGCAGAGGCCGCGCACCTGGCCGGTGCATTCATTCTTCGCAGGCAACCGGTGGCCGATGCGTCGCAGGCGGACGCTGTTCCGACGCTGCTGTACCTGCCGGGTGACGGGCTTTCCAGCCATGGCTCATTGGGCGAACTGTTCGATGCACTCTTGCCGCGCCGTGAACAATGGTCGGGCTTGCTGAGCTTGAGCCATCAACGCGCACTGGATGGCCAGCGTCGTATCGAATGGCAGTGCCGGGAGATCGCCGCCCACCTGCTGAGTGACGTTGTACAGGCCCAACTGAAGTGTCAGCAGGCAGATATCATCGACATTCTGCAAACCCGCCGCACGACCTTCGCGTCGTATCAGGTGCTGTTCGAAGCGCTGGCAGCGGCTACCCAGCGGATCATCGTCAACGGCCCACCCGGCATGGCCGTGGTGTGGCACGCAGAGCACGCGGCCTATGAGGCCTACCGGCAGTTACCGTATTGGATGAAACTGTGCAGTACCGAAGAGCGGCAGCGCTACGTCGACAAATTGCAGGCCTATCAATACGCTCAGGAGGATCTGTGTCAGGCGCTGGGCAAGGCCGAGTCGCCAGAGCAATTTGCCCGTGTCACGGTGGCGTTGCGCCTGCGCGAAGCGCTGGGCGTTGACCTGGACCCCGATCAACTGTGGGTCACCACCGAGCGTCGTTTGCCGGTAACCCGTGAGGTCTATACCGAGCAGGCATCGTTGAGCAGCCTGGCCCTGTACGGGCTGCACCCTGGGGATGAAGCCCAGGCTTCTGATTTCATCACGGGCAGCACCTTGCAGTATCAAGGCCTGCCGGTTGAGCAGGTATTCGAAGGGTTGACCCCTGCAACGCTTGCCCCAGTGCTTGCCCCGCTGCAACTGAGGAGCACATTTTCTCAACAGTGGCGTGAAGCGATCACGCCAGGTGTTCTCCAGCGCATGCAGGTCGTGATGTCGCTACGGCTACAGGCCTCGCTCTGCGCTGCGGGGTTTCAAGGCATCCTGGCCGAGGATCAGGTTCAGGCAGTCGGGGTGTTGCACACACCGTTTGTCGAGCAGACGGCGCTTCGTGCGACGGCTTACCTGTTAAAGATCAACGGCGCCGAGTTGGCAGATGTCATGGTCTTTTGCTTGACCCAGGCCGATGGCGAAGCTGCCGGCCTATTGCTTTATGCCCCAGATGTGCCTGGCCGCGAGCCGTGGCTGAAGGTGCTGGATGAGCGCCGCTTGTTGCACGAAATTGTCGGTTGGACCGCTGTGCCGGCACTGCGTGACTACCTGTTGGCACGCGTTCCGCAAGCCGCTCGTAACGCCTTGGACAACGTGTTGATTGCCCTGGCGCAGAAGCCGGCTGCCGAGGCCGATTTTCTTACGCTCTCGCCTCAGGTCGACTATCCGACGGCCTTGCAACGCCTGGTCGCGCTAGATGTCGAGCTCACCCAGGCGCGCTTTGACGCTCACACGCCGGCCTGGTACCGCGATGCGCCGCTGGCTGAGCGGCAGCAGTTGCATGCACTGGAGACGCAGGTCGCCGCTGCCTCGCAACGGTTTACCGAGCAGTCCTTGCTGCAGGTTCCGGATTTTGAAAGCTTCGTCAAAGCCCAGGCTACGGAAAAAATCAATCAGCTGCTGGGTACACCCGCGGGCACGGTCGACCCGGACACGATCATTATCACATCGCCCCGGGAGCGGGCTACGTTCACCCACTTGTTGCGCAATGGCTATGACGACTCGATCAGCCTGACGCAAGCCACGCTGGACACTTCTGCGACGTTTGAAGGCCCGGAAGGTGTTGACCTCTCGCCCCTGCGGCCGGAGAACGTCTCGGGCGCTATTCGCGGCCAATGGGTGGCGGACCGCTACATTCAAGTGCTGCGCGATACGCTGCTGAACCCTGAGCACGAGGGCTATGCCACCCGCCGACAGGCCAGTGTCACGCTGACACAGTTGCAGATGTCGGTTGCAGCCCTGCGCAGCAAGCTGATGGGGCAGATCACTGGCGAGCAGTACGCTTGGTTGAGTCAAACGTTGAGTTCTTTTCAGCGCGAGGATGCGCCGACACGCCTGGCGCATCCGGTGCATCTGCTGAACTTCAATCTTGAGGCGGTATTCAATACCGCTGAGTACCCCTGGCTGGCGTACCTGGGCCATCTGTCGTGGATGAACGAGCACTTGGGGACGGTGGAAACCGTCGAAGGCAACTACGTCATGCTGGCGCCGGAGAACACCGGGCAGCCCGCTTTGTTGTACACCCCCGATGCGCCGGATGGCCTGGCATTCCGTGAGTTCCAGTCATTCGAGGCGTCCCTGGCCCATGCCGGCATGGGGGATTATTACAAGGACCGCATGCGCCACAAGCTGGGTCGCTGGATGTCCTATAGGCTGCACGCCGTCAGGCGTGGCGCAGCTACGGGGCCGGTGCTGTCGAGTGCGCCAGTCATGAGCCTGCAGAAGGCCTTCCATGACCAGCGAATCGAACGCAAGATGACCGATGTGGCGGACCTGGAGCTCGGTCGGGCCGACATGATCTGCCGTATTACCTGGACTGGGGTCGAGTTGGTTGCCACGGCAGTCACACTGCCATTTCCACCGGCCAGCTTTGCGGTGGGTGCGTTTTTTGCCCTCAAGGAGTCGGCCTCGGCGATCAAGGCACTGGCCGATGGTGATCGCGCCAAGGCCGTGCAGCACGCACTGTCGTCGGCCTTCAATACCTTGGGGGCCTTGGGCGACATGAAGCACGGGTTCAAGGGGCTGGGCAAGCTCTGGAAAATGCTGCCTCATGCCTCTGACGTCAGCACCACGCGGATCGCCTTGGCGGGTAACGATGCGCTGCACGGTGTTGCGCCGCCGTTGTCGAACAGGGTCATTGATCGCTCGTTTGCGCTCAAGCAGCGGCCTAAAGACTTGACCTTGCGCACCGATGGCGATTTTAACGGCGTGTATGAGGGAGAGGTTGGCGCGGACGGCTTCCCGCACTACTACATTACCGATACGCGGGGCCGCTACTATCAGGTCCAGTACAAGGGTGGCGTGGCCCTTGAACCCTGGCGCATCGTCGAAACGCGACGCCGTGGCTACGGTCCTGCGGTGCGGCGCAATATCTTGGGGCACTGGGAAGTGTCGTTTGACGTGGGGTTGCGCGGCGGTGCACCGCAAACTCCGGCTGAAGTTATCCAGCAAGGTTTGCAGACGGTGACGCGCGAAGACGTGCAAGTGCTTGCAAACCAGCTCGGGCTGCCATCGCAATGGACGCTGGAGGCGATCCTGGAGGTTTTCCGTCGCTTTACCCTTGATGAGGCCGCGCAGGTCTTGCGGCGTTTCAGCCTGCCGGCCGATGATCCCGACCTGGCACGTTTGCTGGCCGATCAGTTTGTTCAGCACAAACGCTTTCCTGAGTGGGCCTTGCAGTTCCTGCCAGGTCGCACACCGGACCCGGCCTGGAAGATGATTCAGCGCGCGGAGCCCGGGCAATCGCAGGCAGCAGCCGAGGCGTTCCTACGTCGTTTCAATTTCACCGAGGGCGAGCGAGCCGCAAAGGAGTGGGCGCTTGCGCTGCACTTCGAAAGCCGAGGCTACTTGCCATTCTGGAGCATCGAGCATCTGCCGCCAGCGACAGGCGCGACAGTACCCGTCATTGCACCCCTTCACGGGGTTTCCAGGGTTCAACAGATGTTCGACTGGCGCAGTTGGAGCACCCCGGTTGATGGCCCGCTGATTGAAACTGCCAGCAACTCGGGCATTTTCGTGAGCGCTCAAAACACAGCGCGGCGTGTGATCCAGGTGGATAATGCGTACTACGAGGTGCTCGACGACGGGGTTGAGCTCGTGGCCGATTGTGCGGTACTCAAGCCGCCTCCGAGCTTGGACGGCGTTCTGCCGCGTTATCATCGGATGCAGCGCGTCAATGGCGTCTGGTCGCTCGGTTCAGGGCTTCGCGTTGATCACATGATGTACACCATCAAGCGCCGTTTCCCGCGATTGACCGATCAGAGCACCAAGCAGTTCTCTCGGCGCCTGATGGAGTCTGCCAGCATAAACGGCAAGCTGACCGCTGCCGGCGTCCTCAAGCTGGACCTGTTGTTGGGTGTGCTGGATAACCCGCTGACTAAAAATGGCGCGTCCGTCGTCGACCCGTTCGGGTGGCTGCGCGGTCGTCCGGAGGTGGCAGCAGGGGCAGGGTTCAGTTTGCACAGTGAAACGGCCCGGTTTACCGCAGTGGAGTTTGTGGTTTCAGAGGAACAGTTTGCACGGGCCCCGCTGCATGCGGTTGTCCGGGATGTGCTGACGGCAAACTATTACACTGTGGGCCAGGTCTTCAGTGACCAGGCCTTCGGGCCGGGGCAACTGCTGGTGCGTTGCAACGGCTCAGACCGGCTCTACCTGGTGATCGTCAGGCCAACGCACGCGTCGCATGTGTACCCGCTCTCGTCCAGCACGCTGAAACGACTGATGACGTCGATGGATGCCGAGACGCGTCAGGCGTTGCGTCAGGCTCGGGCGGCGAAAGAGCTGGTCGTGCTGATGGCGGGCAAGCGCGTCAGTGCTTCTGGCAGGGATGAAGGGCTGGTCTTTATCAGGCCGCAGTTCGCCTGAGGTTCTGCCCCGTTGCCGCCAGGCGGCAGCGGGGCAGGCAGTGGTTTAGCGGCTCAGCAGTGCGGCGACGCCCGCGCCGCCGAACAGCCCGGCGCTGATCCGGTTGAATCCACTCTGCCCCTTGCCGGAGCGCAGGTAGCGGGCGGCACCTTGCGCACCCAGGCCGTAGGCCAGCTTGCACCCCAGGTCGAGCACCGTCCAGGTGGCGATCAAGACCAGCAATTGACTGAGCAATGGCTGCTCTGCACTGAGAAATTGCGGCAGGAAGGCGGCGAAGAACAGGATATCTTTCGGGTTGCTCGCGCCCAGCGCAAAGGCGCGCAGGAACAAGCCACGAAAGCCTGGCGTCGGCATGGCCTCAGGCACATTGGCGCCCTGCGAAGGTTGGCGCGATTGCTGCCAGCTTTGCCAGGCGAGGTAAAACAGGTAAAGGCCACCGACAATCTTTAAGACGCTGAACAACTGCTCCGAAGCCATCAACAGCGCCCCCAGCCCCAGTGCCGAGGCGCTGAGCAGGCAGATCGACGCAATGACACCGCCGAGAAACGCAGGGTAGGAGCGACGCAGGCCATAGTTCAGGCTGTTGCTGATCATCAGCAAGGACAACGGGCCGGGGATCGCAATGACGATCAGTGCCGCGCCACAGAACAACAGCCAGGTTTCCACACTCATTTATTTTCTCCTTATGTGCGAAGGCCTCACCCGAAGGCGAGGCCGTTTTTACTGCGGTACAACCGTTACAAAAACATGAACTTGGCGATGAAAATGGCGCACAGCACCCACAGGCTCGCCGAGATTTCCCTGTATCGCCCGGTGCCGGCCTTGAGGGCGACATAGGTGATGAAGCCCAAGGCAATGCCGTCGGCAACCGAAAAGGTCAGGGGCATCATGATTGCGGTGACGATCGCCGGGATGCTGTCGGTGGCTTCATCCCAGTTGATGTGGGCCATGCTGCCCATCATCAGCATGGCCACGTAGATCAGGGCACCAGCGGTGGCATAGGCCGGGATCATGCCCGCCAGAGGGGCGAAGAACATGGCCGTGATGAACAGCAGGCCAACGACCACGGCCGTCAGGCCGGTGCGCCCGCCTGCGGCCACCCCGGCCGCGCTCTCCACGTAGCTGGTCACCGGTGGCACACCCACCACCGCGCCGAAGACGCTGGAGGCGCTGTCGGCTTTCAGTGCGCGGGAAAGGTTTTCGATGCGGCCCTCGGCGTTCACCAGGTTGGCGCGCTGCGCGACGCCCATCAGGGTGCCGGCGGTGTCGAACATGTGCACGAACAGAAACGCCAGGACCACGCTGATCATGCTGACGTTGAACACCCCGGCCACGTCCATGGCCATCCAGGTGGGGGCGAGGCTGGGAGGCAACGAGAAGACCCCGCCGTATTCGACCAGCCCCAGGCCCCAGCCGGCCAGCGTGACAGTGATGATGCTGATCAGGATGGCGCCGAACACCCGCCGATAGCTGAGTATCGCGATCATCAGGAAGCACACTGCGGCCAGCAGGGGGGCGGGTTCGTGCAGCGAGCCGAGCTTGATCAGGGTGGCAGGGCTGTCGACGACAATGCCGGCGGTTTTCAGGCCGATCAACCCGAGAAACAGCCCGACCCCGGCACCCATGGCGTGGCGCAGGCTGACCGGGATACTGTTGAGCAGCCACTCGCGCACGCGTGACAAGGTCAGCAGCATGAACAGCACGCCGGAAACGAACACCGCCCCCAAGGCCGCTTCCCAGGTGTAACCCATGGTGCCGACGACCGTGTAGGTAAAGAATGCATTGAGGCCCATGCCCGGTGCCAGGCCGACCGGCCAGTTGGCGTACAGGCCCATCAACAGGCAGCCCAGGGCGGCGGCGATGCAGGTGGCAACGAACGCCGCACCATGGTTGATCCCGGCATCGGCCATGATGTTCGGGTTGACGAAAATGATGTACGCCATGGTGATGAAGGTGGTCATGCCGGCAATCAGCTCGGTCTTGACGGTGGTGCCATGCAGCTTGAGTTTGAAAATCCGCTCCAGCCAGCTCGTTTCGAGCGGTGGGGCAAGATCCAGCGTAGGGGCTTCGGATTTGCGGCTTTCCACAGCATGTACTCCTCAAGTCTTTTCTTGTTTTGCAGAGCCAGGCCTGCGCACGCACTGGGGGGCTCTGTGAGAGGGTAGGGTGGCAGGCGACCGGACTGCTTTGTTGACCTTGAAGTCAGGAAGTTGCACGCTGCGATTATGCTTTTGTATACAAATAAATCAAATAATGTTTTATGTGGTGTGTGCATATTATTTGGCAATACAGCTATAAAGGCTATCGCTACCTGCAGAATTGCTGCTGGCTGTGTACAATGTGGCAGTACCGATTCCCTTAAATTTTCTATTCACGGCTTGCCAACGACCTACTGTGCGGTATTACAGTTCGGATCCAATTGCCGGTTATCTGCCCGAGAATCCATGAACGAACAGCTGCAACCCCTCAAGAAACCCGCGCGTGTTGGCAAGGCCGGCCGCAGCGGCACCCAGGACGACATCGTTTACGCACATATTTTCGAGGCTATCCTCGAGCAGCGTCTGGCGCCGGGTACCAAGTTGAGCGAGGAAGCCCTGGGCGAGATTTTCGGTGTCAGCCGCACCATCATTCGCCGCGCGCTGTCGCGTCTGGCCCATGAAAGCGTGGTGCTGCTGCGGCCCAACCGGGGTGCCGTGGTTGCCAGCCCCACGGTAGAAGAAGCCCGCCAGGTGTTCTTTTCCCGGCGTCTGGTCGAGCGGGCGATCACCGAGCTTGCGGTTCAACACGCTACCGTCGAGCAGTTGAACGAACTGCGGCAAATGGTGCGCGATGAGCGCGACAGCTTTTCCCGGGGCGACCGCGGCGCCGGTATTCGCCTGTCTGGCGAGTTTCACCTCAAGCTGGCCGAGGCTGCTGGCAATGCCCCGCTGATCAGCTTCCAGCGCAGCCTGGTGTCGCAGACCTCGCTGATCATTGCCCAGTATGAAAGCGGCAACCGCTCGCACTGCTCCTATGACGAGCACATGCAGTTGATCGACGCCATCGAAGCCCGTGATGCGACGCTTGCGGTCAACCTGATGATGCACCACATGGACCATATCGACAGCAAGCTCAACCTCGATGAGGACAGCGCGTCCGATGACCTGCATGCGGTGTTCTCGCACCTGTTGCAGACCAAGAAACGTGGCAGCGCGGCCTCGACCAAAGGCTGATACGTCTGCCAGGGTTGGCACTCCAGCAGCTCTGGCTGTTCTGGGTGGCGCCGCTGATCGGTGCAGTGATCGGCGGCGCACTGTATCGCGGCCTGGCGCGCGAGCCTTAGCGGCTCAGCGTTGATGCACGCTGCGACCGGCCGCAAAGGTTTCGCGGACGGTGCGATCGTCGCCCAGGGTCATCAGCACGAACAGTGTCTCCTCGATGCTGTTCGACTGCTGCAGGCGGTAGGACAGCAGCGGCGTCGCGTTGTAGTCGAGCACCACGAAGTCGGCATCACGGCCCGGCGTGAGGTTGCCTATGCGCTCCTCCAGGCACAGGGCCCTGGCGCCGCCCAGGGTGGCCAGGTACAACGATTTGAACGGGTTGAGCCGTGCGCCCTGAAGCTGCATGACCTTGTAGGCTTCGTTGAGGGTGTTGAGCAGCGAGAAACTGGTGCCGGCGCCCACGTCAGTGCCCAGGCCGACCTTCACCTTGTGCTGTTCGGCTTGCGGCAAGTTGAACAAGCCACTGCCGAGAAACAGGTTGGAGGTCGGGCAGAAGGCCACGGCAGAGCCGGTTTGCGCCAGGCGCTTGCACTCGTCGTCGCACAGGTGCACGCCATGGGCAAAGACGGAGCGCTCGCCCAGCAACTGGAAGTGATCATAGACATCCAGGTAGCCCTTGCGCTCCGGGAACAGTGCCTTGACCCATTCGATTTCCTTGAGGTTTTCGCTCAGGTGGGTGTGCAGGTACAGGTCGGGATACTCGCCCAGCAGTTGCCCGGCCAAGGCCAGTTGTTCTGGCGTGCTGGTCGGGGCGAAGCGCGGGGTAACCGCATAGTGCAGTCGACCCTTGCCGTGCCAGCGCTCGATCAGGGCCTTGCTGTCCAGGTAGCTGGACTCGGCGGTATCGGTCAGGTAATCCGGTGCATTGCGGTCCATCATCACCTTGCCGGCGATCATCCGCAGGTCCAGGCGCTGCGCCTCTTCGAAGAAGGCGTCCACCGATTCGGGGTGGACACTGCCGAACACCAGCGCGGTGGTGGTGCCGTTACGCAGCAGTTCCTTGATGAAACGCTTCGCGACCTGCTCGGCATGGGCCTTGTCGGCGAACTGCCGTTCGCAGGGGAAGGTGTAGGTATTGAGCCAGTCCAGTAGCTGCTCGCCGTAGGAGCCGATCATGCCGGTCTGCGGGAAATGGATATGGGTGTCGATAAAGCCCGGGGTGATCAGGGCATTCTCGTAGTGCACCACGTTCAGGTCGGCCGGCAGTGTAGGCAGCAATTCACTGGCGTGGCCAATGGCGCTGATCTTGCCATCTTCGACCACCAGCAGGCCGTCTTCAAAGTACTGGTAGGACGCGCCCACACCGACTTCGGCGGGGTCGTCGAGGCTGTGCAGGATGGCGGCACGGTAGGCGTTGGGTTTTGCGCTCATGAGGCTCTCGTCAATTGGCTTGGCTGCGCCGCGAGGGCGGCAGCAGTTGGGCAATGGGGCCAGCATTGGCGGCAGCGTCGTGCTGGCCAAAGCTGGCGTTGTAGGTGGCAATGATTTCGGCGGCGATGGACACGGCGATCTCGATCGGCAGCTTGCCCTTCACCTCGGCAATCCCCATCGGGCAGCGCATCCGCTGCAGCCGCTCCGGGGTGAAACCACGTTCATGCAGGCGGTGCTCGAACTTGGCCCGTTTGGTTTTCGAGCCAATCAGCCCGAACCAGGTGAAGTCATTGCGTTTAAGGATGGCCGCCGTCAGCTCCAGGTCCAGTTGATGATTGTGGGTCATGACGATGCAGTAACTGCCGACTGGCAGGTCGTCGACTTCATCGACCGGGTCTTCGCTGACGATTTTGCTGACCCCCGCAGGGATCGCCTCGGGGAACTCCTGTTCGCGTGAGTCGATCCAGCGAACCCGGCACGGCAAGGCGGCCAGCAAGGGTACCAGCGCCCGACCGACGTGGCCTGCACCAAATACCGCGATCTGCGCCTGAACCCGGCCCATCGGTTCGAACAGCAACACCGTGGCGCCGCCACAGCATTGGCCGAGGCTGGCGCCGAGGCTGAAACGCTCCAGATGGGGCGCCTGGCGCCCCTCGGCGAGCATCTGCCGAGCGATGTGCAGGGCTTTGTATTCCAGGTGGCCGCCACCGATGGTGTCGAACAATTGCTCGGCACTGACCACCATCTTGGAGCCGGCGTTGCGCGGTGTCGAGCCGCGCTCCTC
Organism: Pseudomonas defluvii; assembly: GCF_001695625.1. Classification (GTDB taxonomy): domain Bacteria; phylum Pseudomonadota; class Gammaproteobacteria; order Pseudomonadales; family Pseudomonadaceae; genus Aquipseudomonas; species Aquipseudomonas defluvii. Next base: position 18,123 of record NZ_MBPN01000058.1, on the reverse strand, counting down.
GATGATGGTGACCAGTACGCAGGGTTCACCGCGTGCCTGCAGGTCGGCGAGGGCGTTGATCCAGGTGTGCATGCTCAGTGACCTCCTGGGTGACCGTAAGGCTGTGCGGGCGATAGGGCGTTCATGGTGCTGCTGTCTCGGCTTCGGTGCGCGGGTGAGCCGCCATCGCCTTGCGCATTTGCTCGCAGCCCCAGAGCACGCGCTCCGGTGTGGCCGGGGCGTCGATCAGCGGTTGCTCACGGTAATCGGCCAGGCTGGCCACGGCATCCTTGATGGCACACCAGACGGCGATACCGAGCATGAACGGCGGCTCGCCTACGGCCTTGGAGTGGAACACCGTGTCCTCCGGGTTCTTGCGGTTCTCGACCAGGCGCACCCGCAGGTCGATCGGCATGTCGGCCACGGCCGGAATCTTGTAGCTGGCCGGGCCGCTGGTCATCAGTTTGCCCTTGGCGTTCCACACCAGCTCTTCGGTGGTCAGCCAGCCCATGCCCTGAACGAAACCGCCTTCCACCTGGCCGATGTCGATGGCCGGGTTCAGTGACGCGCCGACGTCATGCAGGATGTCGGTGCGCAGTACCTTGTACTCGCCGGTCAGGGTGTCGACGATCACCTCGGCGCAGGCCGCGCCAAAGGCGTAGTAGTAAAAGGGGCGGCCACGGGCCTGGCTGCGGTCGTAGTAGATTTTCGGGGTCTTGTAGAAGCCGGTGCTCGACAGTGAAACCTGAGCGAAGTAGGCCTGCTGCACCAAGGCGTCAAAAGTCAGGATCTCATCGCGCACACGCACATGGCCATTGTGAAACACGACGTCTTCCGCGCTGACCTTGTACTGCCGCGCGGCAAATTCGACCAGGCGTTGCTTCAGGATTTCAGCCGCGTTCTGCGCAGCCTTGCCGTTCAGGTCGGCGCCGCTGGACGCCGCAGTCGGCGAAGTGTTGGGCACCTTGTCGGTGTTGGTCGCGGTGATCTGGATACGCGAGATATCGACCTGGAATACTTCGGCCACCACCTGGGCAACCTTGGTGTTGAGGCCTTGGCCCATCTCCGTGCCGCCGTGGTTCAGGTGGATGCTGCCGTCGGTATAGAGGTGTATCAGCGCACCGGCCTGGTTAAGGAAGCTGGCGGTAAAGGAAATACCGAATTTTACCGGTGTCAGGGCCAGGCCTTTCTTCAGTATCGGGCTGTTGGCGTTGTAGCGGCGAATCGACTCGCGGCGCTCGGCGTAGTCGCTGCTGGCTTCCAGCTCTGCGGTGATTTCTTCGAGCATGTTGTGCTCGACGGTCTGGTGGTAATGGGTGACGTTGCGCTCGGTCTTGCCGTAATAGTTGGCCTTGCGCACCGCCAGCGGGTCGAGCACCAGATGGCGGGCAATACGGTCCATCACTTCCTCGATGGCGACCATCCCCTGTGGGCCGCCGAAGCCCCGGTAGGCGGTGTTTGAGGCGGTGTTGGTCTTGCAGCGGTGGCCGTTGATCGTGGCGTCGCCCAGGTAATAGGCGTTGTCGGCGTGGAACATGGCGCGGTCGACGATGGACGCCGACAGGTCGGGCGAGCAGCCGCAGTTACCGGCCAGCTCGAAATTGATGCCCTGCAGGCGACCGCGGTCATCGAAACCGACATCGTATTCGACGTAGAAGGGGTGACGCTTGCCGGTCATGAGCATGTCTTCCATGCGAGGCAGGCGCATCTTGGTCGGCTGGCCGGTCAGGTGCGCGATCACCGCGCACAGGCAGGCCGGGCTCGCCGCCTGGGTTTCCTTGCCGCCAAAGCCACCGCCCATCCGGCGCATGTCGACCACCACCTTGTTCATCGGTACATCGAGCACTTCGGCGACCAGTTTCTGCACCTCGGTGGGGTTCTGGGTCGAGCAGTAGACGATCATGCCGCCGTCTTCGGTAGGCATCACCGAAGAGATCTGGGTTTCCAGGTAGAAATGCTCCTGGCCGCCGATATGCAGGGTGCCCTGCAAGCGATGGGGTGCATCGCGCAATGCGCTGGCCGAGTCCCCGCGCCGGTGGGTGTGGCTGTCGAGGACAAAGTGCTTTTTGCGCAGCGCTTCGACCACATCGAGCACCGGCTCCAGGTCTTCGTAGGTGATGATCGCTGCCAGCGCGGCGCGGCGCGCGGTGTCGAGGTCGCGTGCGGCCACAGCCACCACCGGCTGGCCGACGAACTGCACGGTGTCGATGGCCAGCAAGGGGTCGCCCGGAAGCAGCGGGCCGATGTCTTTCAAGCCCGGTATTTCTTCGTGAGTAATGGCAATGCGCACGCCCTCGAAGGCGTAGCAGGGCGCGGTGTCGATACTGACAATGCGCGCATGGGCACGGTCGGACAACCGGGCATACACGTGCAACTGATTCGGGAACTCCAGGCGGTCATCGATATACACCGCTTCGCCGGACACATGCTTGTCGGCGCTGTCATGCTTGACGCTGCGGCCTACACCGCTGGTCATGTCCTGGCTGAACAGGTCGGCCAGCTCTGCCTGGCTCTTGGCGACGTGAGGATGGTTAGACATAAGCGGTCACCCGAGTCTCGATGTGCGGTGTTTGCAGTTCGATGAAGTATTTGCGCAGCAGGTTCTGCGCACTGAGCAACCGGTACTCCTTGCTCGCGCGAAAGTCCGACAGCGGCGTGAAGTCTTCGCTCAAGGCCTGGCAGGCCTGTTCAATCAGTGCCTGGCTCCAGGGCTTGCCTGTCAGCAGCGTTTCACAGGCCTGGGCGCGTTTCGGGATGGCCGCCATGCCGCCGAAGGCGATGCGTGCCTCGTGGATGACGCCGCCTTCGATGCGCAGGTTGATTGCCGCGCAGACCGCCGAGATATCGTCGTCCAGGCGCTTGGACAACTTGTAGGCGCGGAACGCCCAGCCGGGCGAAGCCTTCGGCACGATGATCTTCTCGATGAACTCGCTCTCCTGGCGGGCGGTGATGCGGTAATCGATGAAGTAGTCTTCCAGGGCCAGGGTGCGCTGGCTGTCGCCTTTGCGCAGGACGATCTGGGCGCCCAGGGCGATCAGCAGGGGCGGGGCGTCGCCAATCGGTGATGCGTTGCCAATATTGCCGCCCAAGGTGCCCTGGTTGCGGATTTGCAGCGAGGCGAAGCGGTGCAGCAGCTCGCCAAAGTCGGGGTACTCGGCGCTCAGCGCGCCATAGCAGTCGGTCAACGGCGTGGCGGCACCAATCTCGATATGCGCGTCGACGTGCTCGATGCGCTTCATCTCGGCGACGTTACCGACGTAGATCATCACCGGCAGGGTCTTGTGGAACTGCGTCACCTCAAGTGCCAGGTCGGTACCTCCGGCCAGCAGGCGCGCTTCCGGGTGCGAGCCATAGAGCTCGGCCAGGTCGGCCACGGTCAGTGGAACCAGGCAGCGTTTATCGCCGCTGTTGAGCTCGCCGGTTTCTTTGGGCGCAATCGCCTTGAGCCGGGCGATGGTTTGCGCCTCGGCGGCATCGAACGGGTCGGCTGGCGGCTGGCAGCAGGCCTGTTCTGCGGCTGCCAGAATCGGCCGGTAACCGGTGCAGCGGCAGAGGTTGCCGGCCAGCGCCTCCTGGGCCTTGTGCAGGTCCGGGGCGTCGCTGTTCTTCTGCAGGGCGAACAGCGACATCACCACGCCGGGCGTGCAGAAGCCGCACTGTGAACCGTGGCAGTCGACCATTGCCTGTTGAACGCTGTGCAACTGCCCTTGGTGTTTGAGCCCTTCAACACTGATCAGTTGTTTGCCATGCAGCGCCGACACAAAGGTCAGGCACGCATTCAGGCTGCGATAGCGCAGGCGTTCGAGGCCGTCCTGATCCGCATGGCGCTCAGCGACCACGACAGTGCAAGCGCCGCAGTCGCCGCTGGCGCAGCCTTCCTTGGTGCCGGGTTTGCCCAGGTGTTCACGCAGGTATTCAAGCACTGTCAGATTGGGGTCCAGGGCGTGCTCACTGCGCAGCTCCTGATTAAAGAGAAACTGGATCACGGAAGGCCTCACAAGCGAATTATTGTTGTTGAGCGGGGTTGTGCTGACTCTAAGCAGGCCTGACTTTTCGGTCAACATCTTTCTGACTTGTGGGTCAGGAAAATGATCGAAATGGCGCCTGGTACGCTCTACACCTGACTTTTTAAGCATAGAACGGGCCGAGAGGCCCTGCGCGAGTGGGGGGCAAGTGCGCTACAATCCCGCCCTTGTGCACCGTTCAAAGAGTTTGAAGGAAAACCATGACGTTCAAGGCGCCGGACAGCCTCTCCGAGCAAATTGCCCATTACCTGGCCGAGCGGATCATTCGCGGCGAGCTCAAACCCGCCGAGCGTATCCAGGAGCTGAAGGTCACCCAGGCGCTGAATGTCAGCCGCGGCTCCGTGCGTGAGGCGCTGCTGATTCTCGAACGCCGGCATCTGGTCACGATCCTGCCGCGTCGCGGCGCGCACGTTACCGAGCTAAACGAGCACAATGTACGCAGCCTCTGCACGCTGATGAGCGAGCTGTACATCCTGTTGGGCAATGCCGTTGCCACGCACCTGCGCAGCGACACCGAGCTTGCTCCGTTTCTGGTCATTCAGCAGCGTTTGCGCGCTGCCTGCGAGCGCAAGGACATCAAGGCATTCGTTGAAGACAGCTTCGCGGTAATGCGCGCGGCCTATCCGTTTGCCAACAACCCTTACCTGCAGGAAACCGTCGAAAACCTGCAGCCGGCCATGAGTCGCACGTATTACCTGGCGCTGGATCAGCGCAAGGCCGAAATGGATGACTTCCTGGTGCTGTTCGCGCAATTGCTCGAGGCCGTGGTTGCACGTGACCTGCCGCGCATCCGCAGTGTGCTGGTCGAGTATTGTCAGCGCAGTTGCGACCTTGTGCTGACGGCGCTGGTACCTGCCTGAGCATGCGCCTCAAGTGCATTCGCCTGGCCGGGTTCAAGTCCTTCGTCGACCCGACCACCGTCAACTTCCCCAGCAACATGGCGGCCGTTGTCGGGCCCAATGGCTGTGGCAAGTCCAACATCATCGACGCGGTGCGTTGGGTGATGGGCGAAAGCTCGGCCAAGAACCTGCGCGGCGAGTCGATGACCGATGTCATCTTCAATGGTTCGACCAGCCGCAAGCCGGTCAGCCAGGCGAGTATCGAGCTGGTCTTCGACAACAGCGACAACACCTTGGTCGGCGAGTACGCCGCCTATGCGGAGATCTCCATTCGCCGCAAGGTCACCCGAGACGCCCAGAACACCTATTTCCTCAATGGCACCAAATGTCGGCGCCGTGACATTACCGATATCTTTCTCGGCACTGGCCTGGGGCCACGCAGCTACTCGATCATCGAACAGGGCATGATCTCCAAGCTGATCGAAGCCAAGCCCGAAGAACTGCGCAACTTCATCGAAGAAGCCGCCGGTATCTCCAAGTACAAGGAGCGCCGCCGCGAAACCGAGAACCGTATTCGCCGCACCCATGAAAACCTCGAGCGCCTGACCGACCTGCGCGAAGAGCTTGAGCGCCAGCTTGAGCGCTTGCACCGCCAGGCCCAGGCTGCCGAGAAGTACAAGGAATACAAGGCCGAGGAGCGCCAGCTCAAGGCGCAACTGGCGGCACTGCGCTGGCGCGCACTGAACGATCAGGTGGGCCAGCGTGAAGCGATCATCGGCGATCAGGAAGTGGCCTTCGAGGCATTGGTCGCGGAACAGCGCAATGCCGATGCCAGTATTGAGCGCCTGCGTGACGGTCACCATGAGCTGTCTGAACGGTTCAACCTGGTTCAGGGGCGCTTCTATTCGGTGGGCGGTGATATCGCCCGGGTCGAGCAGAGCATCCAGCATGGCCAGCAGCGCTTGCGCCAATTGCAGGACGACCTCAAGGAGGCCGAGCGTTCGCGTCAGGAAACCGAGTCGCACCTGGGGCATGACCGCACGTTGCTGGCAACCCTGGCTGAAGAGCTGGAAATGCTCGAGCCCGAGCAGGAAATGACCCTGGCTGCTGCCGAAGAGTCTGCCGCGACGCTGGAAGAAGCCGAAGGCACCATGCATGGCTGGCAGGAGCAGTGGGACAGCTTCAATACCCGTTCGGCCGAGCCGCGCCGTCAGGCCGAAGTGCAGCAGTCGCGCATTCAACAGTTGGAACACAGCCTGGAGCGTCTGGCCGAGCGTCAGCGCAAACTGGGCGAGGAGCGTGACCAGCTCAGTGCCGACCCTGAAGACGCGGCGATACTGGAGCTGGGCGAGCAATTGGCCAGCAGTGAACTGCTCCTTGAAGACCTGCAACTGGAAGAGCAGCAGGCCGTCGAGCGGCTTGAGGTGCTGCGCGAGCAGTTGCAGCAGGTTGGCAGCGCTCAGCAGCAAACCCAGGGCGAGTTGCAGCGCCTGGGTGGTCGTCTGGCCTCGCTGGAAGCCTTGCAGCAGGCCGCGCTGGACCCGGGCAGCGGCACCGCTCGCTGGTTGCAGGCGCAGGGCCTGGCGCAGCGTCCGCGACTGGCCGAGGGCTTGCGCGTCGAGCCGGGCTGGGAACTGGCGGTCGAGACCGTGCTGGGCGCTGACCTGCAGGCCGTGCTGGTCGATGCGTTCACCGGCCTGGACCTGGCCAGCTTCGATCAAGGCGCATTGCGCCTGCTCGATGTACCCGGCACTGCGACGAGCCTGCCGGGCAGTTTGCTCGACAAGGTTCAAGGCCGTGTCGACCTGGCCCCGTGGCTGGGGCAGGTACGCCCGGTGGAAGATCTCGATGCGGCGTTGGCGCTGCGTGGCCAACTGGCCGAAGGGCAGAGCCTGGTCAGCCGTGACGGTTATTGGGTCGGGCGGCACTTCTTGCGGGTGTCGCGTGCCAGTGATGCCGAGGGCGGGGTGCTCGCCCGAGGGCAGGAGCTTGAGCAACTGCGCCTTGAGCACGAAGCCTTGCAGACCGAACTGGAGCTTCTGGACGAGCAACTGCTCACGCTGCGCGAGCAACAGCGCAGCCTGGAGGACGGTCGCGAGCAGATCCGTCGCCGGGCACAGGACGAAGCGCGCCAGCAGGGCGAGCTCAAGGCGCAGTTGTCGGCGGGCAAGGCGCGTGCCGAGCAGCTGGCGCTGCGCCGTCGCCGTCTTGACGAGGAATTGAGCGAGCTGCTTGAGCAGCGTGCCATCGAGCACGAAAGCCTCGGTGAATCGCGCTTGCAACTGCAGGAAGCGCTTGACCTGATGGCCCAGGACACCGAGCAGCGTGAGCTGTTGCTGGCCCAGCGCGACAATCTGCGCGAGCGGCTTGACCGGGTGCGCCAGGAAGCGCGGCAGCACAAGGACCACGCCCACCAGTTGGCAGTGCGTTTGGGCTCGCTCCGTGCCCAGCACGACTCCACGCGTCAGGCGCTTGAGCGCCTTGAATTGCAGTCCGAGCGGCTGACGGAAAAGCGTGAGCAGTTGACGCTGAACCTGGAAGAGGGCGAGGCGCCGCTGGAAGAGCTGCGGCTCAAGCTCGAAGAGCTGCTGGAAAAACGCATGAGCGTCGATGATGAAATGCGTCAGGCGCGCCTGCACATGGACGAAGCCGACCGCGAGTTGCGCGAGGCCGAGAAACGTCGCAGCCAGGCGGAGCAGCAGTCCCAGTTGCTGCGCGGCCAGCTTGAGCAGCACCGTATGGAATGGCAAGGGCTGAGCGTTCAGCGCAAGGCCCTGCAGGAACAACTGCACACCGATGGCTATGACCTGCATGGCGTGCTCGAAACCCTGACCGAGCAGGCCAGCGAGCAGGAAGCGGCGCTTGAGCTGGAGCGTATCGACGGGCGTATCCAGCGCCTGGGCGCCATCAACCTGGCGGCCATCGATGAGTACCAGCAGCAGTCCGAGCGCAAGCGCTACCTGGACGCGCAGAACGATGACCTGGTCGAGGCGCTGGAGACGCTGGAAAACGTCATCCGCAAGATCGACAAGGAAACCCGTAATCGCTTCAAGGATACCTTTGATCAGATAAATGCCGGTTTACAGGCACTTTTCCCAAAAGTTTTCGGTGGCGGCAGCGCTTACCTGGAACTGACGGGCGAAGATTTACTCGATACAGGGGTGACGATCATGGCGCGCCCGCCCGGGAAGAAAAATAGCACCATCCACCTGTTGTCCGGTGGGGAGAAGGCGTTGACTGCCCTGGCGTTGGTGTTCGCGATCTTCAAGTTGAACCCGGCACCGTTCTGTATGCTCGACGAAGTCGATGCACCACTGGACGATGCCAACGTGGGGCGTTATGCCCGGCTGGTAAAAGAAATGAGCCAGACCGTGCAATTCATCTATATCACCCACAACAAGATCGCCATGGAAATGGCCGATCAATTGATGGGGGTGACCATGCACGAGCCCGGTTGCTCGCGCCTGGTGGCGGTTGATGTGGAGGAGGCGATGGCCATGGTCGACGCCTGATCGGGTGCCATAAAGCGTGAACCTGCGCTTAATGGACCTGTCAGTTGCGACAGACGGTGTAAAGTTATCTTTGGTCGTGCTAGCTTAATGGCAATTTTTATTACGCGTGGGCAAAACGCCTGTCAGAACATAGAGTTGGCGCCACGTTTTAAAGGGCTTTAAGCCCTTTATTTATCAGCATTTTTTACAGAGGCACGGGATTACATGGAAATCGGTCTGCGCGAGTGGCTGATCGTCATCGGCATTATTGTCATCGCCGGTATTCTTTTTGACGGCTGGCGTCGTATGCGTGGTGGCAAGGGTAAGCTGAAATTCCGTCTGGATCGCAGTTTCTCCAACCTGCCTGACGAGGAGAGCAGCCCTGATGTGCTGGGGCCTTCCCGTGTGCTGGACAATCACAAGGAGCCGGAGCTGGATGAGCATGACCTGCCGTCCATGAGTGCGCCGCTGCGTGAACGTGAGCGTGAGAGCAAGCCGAAGTCTTCCAAGCGCAACAAACGTAACAGCGAGCCGCAGCAGGGCGACCTGAACCTGGCCGCTGAGCCACGTGAGCCGGACCTGTTCGTCGATGCGTCCGATGACTTCCCGGACGAAACACGCACCAAAAGCACCGGCTTTGGCGCTGCCAATGCAGGCAAAGAGTTGCCGCCGGTAGAAGAAGTGCTGGTGATCAGCGTGATTTCCCGTGACGAGGGCGGCTTCAAGGGCCCGGCGCTGCTGCAGAACATTCTTGAAAGCGGTTTGCGTTTTGGCGAAATGGACATTTTCCACCGTCATGAAAGCATGGCCGGTAACGGCGAAGTGCTGTTCTCCATGGCCAACGCAGTCAAGCCAGGTGTATTTGACCTGGACGACATCGACCACTTCAGCACGCGTGCAGTGAGCTTCTTCCTGGGCCTGCCGGGCCCGCGTCATCCGAAGCAGGCATTCGACGTGATGGTGGCGGCTGCACGCAAACTGGCCCACGAGCTCAATGGTGAGCTCAAAGATGACCAGCGTAGCGTCATGACCGCGCAGACCATCGAGCACTACCGCCAGCGCATCGTCGAGTTCGAGCGTCGGGCACTGACCCAGAAGCGTTGATCCCAAGCACCCTAAACACTCAAGGAGCAGCCACGGCTGCTCAGGTTGCTGACAGCCCCCCTGTGTGATCTTCGTGGGAGCAGGCGTGCCTGCGAAGCGATCGATGGGGTGCCCGTGAATTCGCGGCGCCTGCATCGCAGGCAAGCCTGCTCCCACCGTGAGAAAACCGCTGAAAAGCGGGGATGTGTCAGCAGCCTGGGCAGCCAGGGTTGCTCTTTTGCATGGCAAGAGAACACGAACATGACCGTCGAAACCCGAATCCTCGCACTGCGTGCCGAACTCCAGCTGCACAACCGGCGCTACTACGAGCAGGATGCCCCGAGCATTCCGGATGTCGAGTATGACCGCCTGTTCCGCGAACTGCAGGCGCTGGAAGCAGAACACCCCGAACTGGTGACAGCCGACTCGCCCACCCAGCGTGTCGGTGGCGCAGCGCTGTCGGCCTTCAGCCAGGTGCGCCATGAAGTACCGATGCTGAGCCTGGGTAACGCTTTCGAGGAAGGCGACCTGCGTGACTTCGATCGACGGGTGGTCGAAGGGCTGGAGCTGCCAGCGGGCGACCTGTTCGGGGACGGCGCGGCCGTGGAGTACAGCTGCGAGCCGAAGCTCGATGGCCTGGCGGTCAGCCTGCTCTATCGCGATGGCCTGCTGGTGCAAGGCGCAACCCGTGGCGATGGCACCACCGGCGAAGACATCAGTGTCAACGTGCGTACCGTGCGCAACATTCCGCTCAAGCTAGAGGGGGCAGGGTGGCCGGCCGTTTTGGAGGTGCGCGGTGAAGTGTTCATGTCCAAGGCGGGCTTCGATCGGTTGAACGCCAGCCAGATCGAAAACGGCGGCAAAACCTTCGCCAACCCGCGTAACGCCGCCGCAGGCAGCCTGCGTCAGCTCGACTCGAAAGTCACCGCGAGCCGGCCGCTGGAGTTCTGCTGCTATGGCCTGGGGCAGGTCTCGGCAGACATTGCCGACACCCATGTCGGCATTTTGCAGCAACTCAAGGCCTGGGGCTTGCCGATCAGCCACGAACTGAAACTGGCCGTGGGCGTGGCGCAATGCCTGGACTACTACCGCGACATCGGCCGTCGCCGCAATGACCTGCCCTATGAAATCGACGGCGTGGTGTTCAAGGTCAACAGCCTTGCCTATCAGCGCGAGTTGGGTTTTCGCGCGCGTGAGCCGCGTTGGGCGATTGCCCACAAGTTTCCGGCCATGGAAGAGCTGACCGAAGTACTCGACGTGGAATTTCAGGTGGGCCGTACCGGCGCGGTGACGCCAGTGGCGCGCCTGAAGCCGGTGAAGGTCGCTGGGGTCACGGTAGCCAACGCGACCTTGCACAACATGGACGAAGTCGACCGGCTGGGCTTGCGGATCGGTGACACGGTGATCATCCGCCGTGCTGGCGACGTGATCCCTCAGGTCATGCAGGTGGTGCTGGAACGGCGCCCGGCAGATGCACGCCCGGTTCATATTCCGCACACCTGCCCGGTGTGTGGTTCGCACGTCGAGCGTACCCAGCTGGTCAAGCGCAGCAAGGGCAAGGAAACCGTCAGCGAGGGCGCCGTCTACCGCTGTGTCGGGCGCCTGGCGTGTGCCGCCCAGGTCAAGCAGGCGATCATCCATTACGTCTCGCGCCGAGCCATGGACATCGACGGGCTGGGTGAGAAAAGCGTCGAGCAACTGGTCGACGAAGGCCTGATCCGTTCGCCTGCCGATCTCTACAGCCTGACCTTCGAACAGATCGTCGACCTGGAAGGCTTTGCCGAGTTGTCCAGCAAGAACCTGCTGGCGGCCATCGAGCAGAGCAAACAGCCAGCGTTGGCGCGGTTCATTTATGCCTTGGGTATTCCTGATGTCGGCGAAGAAACCGCCAAGGTGCTGGCACGCTCCCTGGGTTCTCTGGCGCGGGTGAGGGTGGCGTTGCCTCAAGTGCTGACCTACCTGCCGGACATCGGCCTGGAAGTGGCCCATGAGATCCACAGTTTCTTTGGCGACGCCCACAACCAGGCGGTCATCAACCAATTGCTCGGCGCCGGCATCGCCTTGCAGGATGAAGGCGAGGTGCATGCCGAGTTCGCTGCCAGCACCACCCTGGCTGGCCTCATCGAAAAACTGAACATCCCGGGCATTGCCGCGACCGGCGCCAGGAACCTGGCCGAAAAAGCCGGCAGCCTCGAGCAGGTGATCGCGCTGAGCCGCGACTGGCTCGAACTGAGCGTCATGAAAGGCCTTAACGAAAAGGCCAAGCAGGGCTTGCGTGAATTTTTCGCTGTACCGGACAACGTAGCCCAGGCGCTTGCCATCGAGGCGCAATTGTCTGAGTTCGGCATGCACTGGGCCAGTGAGAAAAAAGTCGCCGAAGGCTTGCCGCTGGCCGGCCAGACCTGGGTGCTCACCGGTACCCTGGAGCGCATGAGTCGCGACGTGGCGAAGGTCAAGCTGGAAGGGCTGGGTGCCAAGGTTGCCGGCTCGGTCTCGGCCAAGACCCACTGCGTGGTCGCCGGCCCCGGCGCGGGTTCCAAGCTGGCCAAGGCCAATGAACTGGGCCTTCAGGTGATGGATGAGGACGCCTTTGTCGTCTTCCTCGCCAGCCACGGCATCGAGGCATGAAGCCAAGTCCTTGAGAAACGTTGGTTTTTTCTTGAGGCAGAGGTTGTAACTTGGCGCAAGACCGGTACAATGGCGCGGCTCGTCGCTTGATGAGCCGCGTAGTGGTGGCCCCATCGGTCCCCCCGCAACGATTACCCGTCAACCTGGTCAGGCCCGGAAGGGAGCAGCCATAGCGGGAACATCGTGTGCCGGGGTGTGGCTGGTGGGGTCGCCTCCATTTCTGTAAGCTCTTGATTTCTAACGGTTTTTCGCTCTGATCACGCCAGTGATCCATAGGGTGATCCACCGTGTCAGCCGTACCTTCCTACCTCTGGTTGTCCCGACACTCGATCTTTTATTTCAGGATCGTGGTGCCTGGTGTTCTGCGCCCGCTCTTTCCTTGTTCCGAGATCCGCCGTTCCCTGCAGACTCGCTGCAAGCGCGAAGCGTTGATCCGTGGGCGAGAGTTGCTCTTGCAGGTTCAGCGCCTCTATACCCAAGCCTTCCAAGGTATTCGGCCCTCGCTCGATTACTTGCGTGGTGCGTGGGAGGCGGGAGGCAAGCGAGTTGCCAGTTGGGCTTCATGGCTTCGTCAGCAGCAGTTGGTCGAAGTAGCAACTTCTGGTGTGCTCCGTCAGGATCAGCCGCAAGTGATCGAGGGTGGAGAGCTGAAGAAGGCAGTTGAGGGTGCGTCGATCAGTCGTGGTCATAAGCTCCGCAGAGGCTCTTCGGCGACTTCTCAGGGTAATGGGGCGGTCATGCTGCCAGATGTGCCGAGCGTTTCTCCTAGCTTCTCCAAGGTGGTCGAGGAGTGCCTAGGGCAGCAGGGGCTGGAGGGTGTCTCGGTCAAGACCCTTGACGACAAGCGATCTGTTGCCACCTTGTTGGTGCGGATTATTGGCGATCTACCCATGGATCTGATTACTCGCCAGGATGCCCGGAAGTTCCGAGAAACAGCCCTCAAGCTGCCTCCTCGCATCAACCAGCTTCCTAGCTCCTTGTCCTTGGAGGAGGTCATCAAGACAGCAACCAGTACGATCAGCCACACCACGTTCAACAACTATGTGAAGAACCTGACCACCTTCTTCACCTACGCCATTCGTGAGGGCTACTGCGAGCGAAACCCCTTCGATGGACTGCGGGTGAGGCAGCGGGGCAAGGTCAGCGAGGAGCGCAGCGTGTTCACTGAGGATGATCTGCGCCGGTTGTTCTCGAAGGAAGTCTATGCATCTGTCAGCAGCAGGAAGCCGAATCAGTACTGGTTGCCTCTGTTGGGGCTGTACACCGGAGCCAGACTCAACGAACTCTGCCAGCTCTACCTCGACGATGTGGTCACCATCAATGGTGTGGACTGCCTCCACATCCGTGCCTCACGACCAGATCAGAAGCTGAAGACCGCATCCTCCGAGCGACTGGTTCCGATCCACTCTAGGCTGAAGATGTTGGGCTTCATCGAGTTCATCCAGAAGCAGCGGGCAGCAGGGCATCAGCGGATCTTCCCTGAGCTGACTTGCCACAAGAAGCATGGCTACGGGGCTGCTCCATCGAAGTGGTTCACCCGTGTTCGTGAGCAGTTGGGCTTCAAGGATGGTGAAGGGCAGAAGGACTTCCACAGCTTCCGTCACACCATAGCTGATCACCTGAAGCAGAAGGGCGTCAGTGAGGCTCTGGTAGGTGGGCTGCTGGGGCATCAGACTGGTGGCATCACCTTCAGCCGCTATGGGAAGGACTTCAGGCCTGAGGTGCTGGCCCCGGTGGTGGAGGCGGTGGACTTCGATGTTGTCGGCTGGTTGCAGCAATGATGCTCTGCACTGCTTATTTACATGCTCGGTGATCTTGCGTTTGGCTAGAGCGCGGTATTCACCGAAGGGGACTAGTGATTTGTCTTTAGCCACTTGTCGTTTCCCTCTAGGTTCATCCTCGCCGTCGACCTTGCGGTTCTTCCCGCAGGAGAAGCACTTCGACCAACCTTCGGAGTTGATCGAGAGTGCGTCGGAAGAACCACAGTCAGGACACGGCAAGTGGGTCTGTACCCACTCGCTCATGCTGCAAGCTCACGTTCGGCTTGCTCTAGGGCAGCTCGCGGGTAGACGTTGACCGTGACGATGCGCTCCTCACCCCGGATGCGGACGGTGCGCTTCTGCTGGTCAGGTTCTTGGCCTTGCTCACGGAGAACTCGGGCAGCGGCCTGACCCAGCTTCACCTTGTAGCCGTGGTTGAAGTAGCGGTGAGTCAGTGCCCGGTATTCGTCGACGGTCAGCAGGTTCAGCTCGTCGTGCATCACCTTGTTCTGAACAGACATCACTGCGTTCTTTGCAGCGAGACGGTCACGCTCGGCCTTGAGTTGCTTGGCCTGGGCGATGACCTTCTCCATATAGGAGAGGGGATCATCGAGCACATCCTCGACTGCCTTGTAGTGGACAGCTACGCCTTCAGTTGCCAGCCGGTCGTAAGAGCGGATGACTTCGAGGTTGAACTTCGGGCTTATCCACATGGCATAGGCGTAGACCAGCTCCTTCACCGCGTAGGTGCCAACGCCCCTGCCTGAGGTAAACGGGTACTTATCCTGATTTCGGGATAACTCTTCACACAGTCCTTGGAAGGACTCGGTGCAGGTGAAGCGTCCGGGTGTGTGTTTAGCTTCGCTGCCAGCCGCCTTGTGCAGGTCATTCAGGCAGTAACGACCCTCCGCGTCCTGCTTGATGGTCACACCACATACGATCAGTTCGTTGCTCATGTCTCTTTCCTCTGGGCATGAAAAAACCCGCGTTGTGCGGGCCTGAAAGTTTTTCGCGGATTTGCGAAAAAGTTTTTTGGGTACTCGGGAGTCGGGCTGAGCTACTCGCTCATGCTGCCCACGCCTTTCTCATGGTCAGCTTGCGTTGGTCAGCCAGGGAGGCGACCAGGGTCTTACCCTTCTCGGTGACGTAGATCTCGATGGTTCTGTACTGCTCGTTGAATTTCTCGACGAACAGGTGCTCGTACTGGCGGTAGACACGGTAGGTGCCGCCCTTCCGGTACAGGTAACCGAGACGCTGCAGGTCAGACTTGATGGCGAGGCTGTTGAGTTGCGGGAAGGTGCGGGCGAAGCGAGACAGGGTGTGCATACTCCAGTCGACCACAGAGGACAGACCGTCACGTTCGTGGGTCAGCTCTTTGTTCTCGCTGGCGAGCTTCGCCTTCTCTTCCTTCAGCCGCTCGATCTTGCGGTGCATGATGTCCATCGCCTTGGCAATGAAGGCGTCTTCATCTAGCTCTCCGGTCGCTACCTTCTCCTCGCCCATGATGTAGGCACCGTCCTTGCGGATGGCTGGGAGGACTTCGCGGGTCACCCAGTCTTGGAAGCGCCGGGCTTCCGCCTTGTCCGAGCGCATGACCAGCTTGTACAAGCCGGACTCGGAGATAAGGCTGACGGAACGAACCCCTTTCTGAATCTGTTTCAGAATGACTTCATCATCTGCCAGCTTCTTGAGGATGTTGGCGTGGGATGTCTGTGGGTATCCCATCCCGGCCAGTGCGTCCTTCGCAACGAACCACGGGTTGCCGTCGATGCTCACCACACGGATCTTCGGGTGGTTCCCGCAAAAAAATACCCCCGGCACCCAAGTCGCAGAGCGACCTTCTGCAGGAAGCAGATAACGGGGTGCTGGGGGTTGCCAGAGGAGAGAGGTATAGCTATTCGTTCGGAGCTTTCATTGCTCGAAGTGCCGGGAGATTCTTCTGCTGAGTCGCCTTCCATTGACGCTTGACCTCGGTCACAGCCTCGGCGAAGTTGGCTTTGGAAGGATGGGTGGAAGTTGCCGCTGCAGGTTTGCTAGTTGTGAGAGCAAACTGCTTGGGCTTGCGAACTTCAGGCGAGATCTGTTTGTAGATCCTCGTCAGCATGACTTTCGGTTGCCTCCACGGGACACTTTGTTACGAGCGGTTAGTTTCACGTCTATGGTGAATCTGATGAGCATGAAGTAGGCCAGAGGCATAAAGAGCCATATGGTGACAGCGACGATGAAGACCAGGTCAAGCAGTCGCATACTCACGCTACCTCCTTGGACTGCTCGGTGAGGTAATCTTCGACGTGGATACAGTTAGCGAAGCTGGTGCTGAGGATCTGCTCGATCTCACCAAAGGATTTCCTCGCAGCGAACAGCACTGAGGCAAAGTCATATGCTCGGCTGTACTCGTTGAGATCCTCAGTGTCGAGGGTGTCACGGATGCGTCTCCCCACCATGTCCTCCCAATCACCAGCTCCCATGCCAGTCAGTACTCTGCACACCAGCGACTTGATTCTTTTTTCATCTTCAGTGGCGACCTGTTGAACCATGCTGCGGGGGATCTCTCCTGCCTTGGCCTTGTTGCCAGCCTCAGCCCGTGTAAGGTGAGTCACACGGTTGTCTGTGCGGATCAGGGAATCAGCGCGAATTCCTGTGTACTCGCTCAGGCGAACCACAAGGCGTTCCATGTCGAGGAAGTACCGCCGAATATTGTCACCTTCGTGGGTGCGCGCTTGCATTGCCATAAGGGCCGCCACGTCTCGGGAGAGAATGTAGTCGGTTTGTGGGCGACCTGCGCCAGAAGATGGCTTGGTTAATTTCGCATAAATTTCTGCGTTATTCTCGGCGACTGGCTTGATGTACTCGTCAGCCCAAGCACGGAACCGCCCATAGGGTTTGCCGATTCGCTCCCATAGCTTTCTAGCGGGGATGCACGGGGTCTTGGCGTCATCTACCAGCGGGAGAACTCGGCGAGTGGAGGACATGCGGGAGATTTCTGCCTCAGTGAAGCCGAGATTACGTAGTGTCTTTGGAGGACAATTATTGATGGTGTGATTAAAAGATCTGCCAGTACGTTTGGTCTTCATGTAGGTATTCCTTTTTGTGCAGCCGTCAGAGTCCCTTCCGTCCACGCCACCAGCTCCCACCTACAAGGGAAAGCATGGACGGCTCGAACGGCTGGACAAAACGGGCTGGTTTTGGGTTGAAGCAGCAAGGGGGGCTGCTGTTGTTACTTGAGGTTGGAGTTGAAGATGGGCTGTGATGGATGAATGAGTGGTGGATATGGTGTCTGGAATACCACCACCATTACTCCTGACATATGGCCATCATTTCTGACACATGATCGAGGAACCTGGTTAGAAGAGCGGAGATGCTCTCGGTCAGTTGTGTCGGAGATGGGGAGTTGTCTCTGAAGACTGATCAATGTCACTATCACCATCGTGGTCAGAACAGATGAGGGTAGAAACATCAAGGCGAACTTGTGGTGGCACTTACAGCTTCACCATAAGTTGCTCCACAAGACCTGCTTGATGTCATCACTCATAGTCATCAACTTTATAGGTGATATTGATGGTGATGATTTATATGAAAAGAACCAGAAGACACTCTTATAGTGGCTTCGCCATCCACTTCTACACCCTGCAATCGACGCAGGTAGCCAGCCTCGACTGGGTGCCATCACCTCCCAGCCAGCTATGTCAGGTTCGCCATCGCCCATGACCCGGTGCTCCCTAGTCCTGCGGATGCAGTTAGGGCGAGTGAGAGGGGCTGTACGCCTGAAGCTCAAAGTAGCAGTGGGTACTCGGTCATCGTCCAGCGAAGATGCTGCAGCGATGATGCCTTTCCCAGTTGAGACGTTTCTTTCTCCATAAGTGCGTCCTAATTGAACTTCGTCGATCTTGCAGGGAAATTGCAGGTTTCTGGAAGTCGCCATCCAGGGTAGCCGTCATATGCCGATCACGGGCATACCGATCATGCGCTAGGAAGCGTTTCCAGTAGCGTCTCGTGGATTGACTTCAAGTGACTTGCATCGTGTTTGTAGGGGATTACCACGTCATCGACCTGCCGGTTCCCCAACCCTTCGCCATGTTCTAGGCCCATTGTTGATGCTAGCGTCTTCCTGTCTCTACAGATGCCATCAGTTGGCCTGTCTCTGTAGTAGACTGCGCGAATTTGTTCAGTACTGCTTGGAGATGTACCTTGGTCAGCGGAGATGTAGAAAAGCGCTTGTGGGCTGTAGCCGACCAGCTGTGTAAAGTGGACCCATCGGTCAAGACAGTTTTTCAGCGAGTTTAAGCTGCGTCGCTTACTGCCACTGCAGCTGGTCGGC
>NZ_MBPN01000057.1 GCF_001695625.1 Pseudomonas defluvii | reverse complement strand
TCCCCATGAACCGCACCGGCCGCGCCCTTGCCCTGGGCTGCCTGTTGCTTCTTCAGCCCCTGCTGGCTACAGCAGGCGGTAACTCGTTGCTGATCCCGGCAACCGGCCGCTGCACCCTCGACTCCCAGCCCGAAGACCTGGCGCAAGCACTCGCTGACTGCCAACAAGCGGCACAGGGCGGGGATGCCCAGGCGCAGTACGAGTTGGGTGAGTTCTACTACGTGGGTAAAAATGCACCGCGCGACCTGAGCAAGGCACTGAGCTACTTCGAACAGGCCTCATTGCAAGGGCATGCTGAAGCGCAGTACCGCCTGGGCACCATGTTTTTCCGCGGAGAAGGCGTGGCGGCCAACAATGTGCAAGCCTACATCGTGCTGAAAATGGCCGCAGTCAATGGCGCCGAAGACGCCCTGGACATGGCCGACGAGGTGTCGGCACAAATGCCACGTGACGAGCTGGAGGTCGCAACCCAGGTACTGGGGCAGATCTTCCGCAAGTACCTGCTGGAACTGCAGAGCGCCGAAGGGCGCACCCCCTTCTCGCCACTCCCCTGACGCCGGGGCAGCGTCCTGCTTACTTCTCGGGCATCGGCATTGGGAACGGCATCACGTTACCGCCCCCGCGCGCTTCACTGATCTTGGGTGTCCCCAGCCGCTCGACTTCATCGATACGCACGATCGAATGCATCGGTACGAAGCTGCGAACCACACCCTCGAATTGCGCCTTGAGCTTCTCTTCACTGGGATCGACCACCACTTGGGTGCGCTCTCCGAAGATAAACTCCTCCACTTCGAGAAAGCCCCACAGATCACTTTGGTAGATCTGCTTGGCGTACATCTCGAATACCTGGCCCTGGTTGAGAAAAATCACTTTGTAGATCGGATCGGCACGTTTGGTCATTTTCGGCGGGAACGAAGACAGGTGGTAAAGAGAGCGCAAACTATAGCATAGCCACCTGATCGACAACGCTAGGAACCATCGCTGACGCCCCTTATAATGCGCGGTTCTTTGAATTACCTGATGATCTCCCATGGCCAAGAAGCTTTATATCGAAACCCACGGTTGCCAGATGAACGAGTATGACAGCTCGCGCATGGTCGATCTGTTGGGCGAACATCAAGCCCTGGAGGTCACCGCCCGGGCAGAAGACGCCGATGTCATCCTGCTCAACACCTGTTCGATCCGCGAACGTGCACAAGACCGGGTCTACTCCCAGCTGGGCCGCTGGCGTGAGCTGAAGGAACAGAACCCGGAAATGGTCATTGCCGTCGGCGGCTGCGTCGCCAGCCAGGAAGGCGAGTCCATCCGTAAGCGTGCGCCTTATGTCGACGTGGTGTTCGGCCCGCAAACCCTGCACCGCTTGCCGGAGATGATCGACGCCGCCCGCACTACCCGGCAACCACAGGTAGACGTCTCGTTCCCGGAAATCGAAAAGTTCGACCACCTGCCGGAACCCCGTATCGACGGCCCTACTGCCTACGTTTCAGTCATGGAAGGCTGCAGCAAGTACTGCACCTTCTGCGTGGTGCCTTACACCCGCGGCGAGGAAGTCAGCCGCCCATTCGACGACGTACTGGCCGAGGTCATTCACCTGGCCGAGAACGGTGTACGCGAGATCACCCTGCTGGGGCAGAACGTCAACGGTTACCGTGGCCTGACCCACGATGGGCGCCTGGCCGACCTGGCCGAGCTGATCCGCGTGGTTGCCGCAGTAGACGGCATCGGTCGCATCCGCTACACCACCTCGCACCCTCTGGAGTTCTCCGACAGCCTGATCCAGGCGCACGCTGACGTGCCGCAACTGGTCAAGCACCTGCACCTGCCAGTGCAGTCGGGCTCGGACCGTGTACTGGCCGCGATGAAGCGCAACCACACCGTTCTTGAGTACAAGTCCAAGCTGCGCAAGCTCAAGGCGGCGGTGCCGGATATCTGCATCAGCTCCGACTTCATTGTCGGCTTCCCCGGCGAAACTGAAAAAGACTTCGAACAAACCCTGAAACTGGTCAGCGATGTCGGCTTCGACTTCTCCTACTCGTTCGTCTACAGCCAGCGCCCGGGTACACCGGCCGCCGACCTGCCGGACGACACGCCGGAAGAACTCAAGAAGGAACGCCTGCAGGTACTGCAGCAGCGCCTTGACCATCAAGGTTTTGAAATCAGCCGGCGCATGGTCGGGACCGTTCAGCGCATTCTGGTAACCGATTACTCACGCCGTGACCCTGGGCAGTTGCAAGGGCGCACCGAAAATAACCGTATCGTCAACTTCCGCTGCGACAATCCCA
Source organism: Pseudomonas defluvii (assembly GCF_001695625.1). GTDB lineage: Bacteria > Pseudomonadota > Gammaproteobacteria > Pseudomonadales > Pseudomonadaceae > Aquipseudomonas > Aquipseudomonas defluvii. Next base: position 30,082 of record NZ_MBPN01000057.1, on the reverse strand, counting down.
AACTGATTGGGCAGTTTGTCGACGTGCAGATCGACGATGCACGGCCTCACTCGTTGTTCGGCTCGCTGCTACCGTAAAGGCATGGCCGGGCCCTGCACACCGGGCCCGGTAACCCTTGAACGTTTCAGCGCTTTCGCACGTGAGCCTCTGGGGTTATCCTTGAATTCACTCTCATTGCCGTTGGGCGGCTAAAAAACGACCTTGAACGCACCCATAGAACCTCATCGTTTCATCCTCGAGCCCTTTGAGGCTCGCCGCTTCGCCAACCTGTGCGGGCAGTTCGACGAGCATTTGCGCCTCATCGAGCAGCGCATGGCCATTGAAATCCGCAACCGCGGCAATCAATTTGAATTGATCGGCGAACCCCAACTCACCTCTTCCGCCGAGCAACTGCTTCGACGCCTGTACCGCGAAACCAAGGCTACCGAGCTTTCGCCGGACATGGTTCACCTGTTCCTGCAGGAGTCGTCGCTGGAAGCCATGGAAAACCCGGCTGCCGCCGAACCGAGCGTGACCCTGCGCACACGCAAGGGCAATATCCGCCCGCGCGGGCTCAACCAGCAGCGCTACGTCAAGGAAATCCTGGCGAACGACATCAACTTCGGCATCGGCCCGGCGGGTACCGGCAAGACCTACCTGGCTGTGGCCTGTGCGGTTGATGCGCTGGAGCGTGAACAGGTGCGCCGCATTCTGCTGGTGCGCCCGGCGGTCGAAGCAGGCGAAAAGCTTGGCTTCCTGCCCGGCGACCTGGCACAGAAAATCGACCCGTACCTGCGACCACTGTACGACGCCCTCTACGAAATGCTGGGCTTCGAACATGTGGCCAAGCTGATTGAGCGTCAGGTCATCGAGATCGCGCCATTGGCCTACATGCGCGGCCGTACCTTGAATAACAGCTTCATCATCCTCGACGAAAGCCAGAACACGACCGTCGAGCAGATGAAAATGTTCCTCACTCGGATCGGCTTCGGCTCGACAGCCGTGATCACCGGGGACATCACCCAGGTCGACCTGCCGCGCGGTACCAAATCAGGGCTGGCGCATGTGATCGAGGTTCTTGACGGGGTGCCGGGCATCAGCTTTACCCACTTCAAGCCGAAAGACGTTGTACGCCATCCGTTGGTGCAGCGCATCGTCGAGGCCTACGAGCGCTTCGACAGCAAACAGCAGGACAAGCACGAAGGCAACCGTCACGATGGTTGAACTCGACCTGCAACTGGCTACTGATGCCGCCGCCCCTGATGAAGCCACGTTCCGTCGCTGGTGTGAGCTTGCCCTGCGTCAGCGCAGCGCCGACTCCGAGCTGACCATACGCCTGGTTGATGAAGCCGAAGGCCGCGAGCTCAACAACACCTATCGGCACAAGGACTACGCCACCAACGTGCTGTCCTTCCCGGCCGATGTGCCCGATGACATGCTCGACATTCCACTGCTCGGCGACCTGGTCATTTGCGTCGCCGTGGTCGAACGCGAAGCCGCCGAACAAGGCAAGTCGCTGGAGGCACACTGGGCGCACCTGGTCATCCACGGCTGCCTGCACCTGCTGGGCTACGACCACATCGAAGACGATGAGGCCGAAGAGATGGAAGCACTGGAACGAACGTTGCTTGCCGAACTGGGTCACCCTGACCCGTATGCCGACGACGAACACGATTTCCCCGACACCGATACCTGTAAGGATCACGAGTAACCGCCATGAGCGAAGATCGATCGAGCAATGGGCAAAAGTCCTGGCTGGGTAAGCTGACCCAGGCTTTTGCCCATGAGCCGAAAAACCGCCAGGAACTCCTGGAACTGCTGCGCGAAGCCCATCAGAACAAGCTGCTCGACAGCGAAGCCCTGACCATCGTGGAAGGCGCAATCCAGGTCGCAGACCTGCAAGTGCGTGACATCATGGTCCCGCGCTCGCAGATGATCAGCATCAAGGCGACCCAAACACCCCGCGAGTTCCTGCCAGCGGTGATCGACGCTGCGCACTCACGCTACCCGGTCGTGGGCGAGAGCCACGATGATGTCCTCGGCGTACTGCTCGCCAAGGACCTGTTGCCGCTGATCCTCAAGGAAAATGGCGACCGCTTCAACATCAAGGACCTGCTGCGCCCGGCCACCTTTGTGCCCGAATCCAAGCGTCTGAACGTGCTGTTGCGTGAATTCCGTGCCAACCACAACCACATGGCCATCGTGATCGATGAGTATGGCGGCGTGGCCGGCCTGGTAACCATCGAAGACGTGCTCGAACAAATCGTCGGCGACATCGAGGATGAGCATGACGTCGAGGAAGACAGCTACATCAAGCCGTTGCCGAGTGGCGACTTCCTGATCAAGGCCTTGACGCCCATCGAGAACTTCAACGAGTTCTTCGACAGCGAGTTCTCCAATGACGAGTTCGACACCGTCGGCGGTTTGGTGATGAGCGCATTCGGGCACTTGCCCAAGCGTAACGAGACAACCGAAATCGGCCCCTACCGTTTCCGGGTTCTCAACGCCGACAGCCGCCGGATACACTTGCTGCGACTGACACCTATCACCCGCTAAGGACAACCATGCGTTGGATCACCCGCCCCGGCTGGCCCGGTAACCTGCTGGCCGTGGCGGCCGGCGCCATCACCACCCTGGCCCTCGCGCCGTTCAACATCTGGCCACTGGCGCTGGTGACCCTGGCGATGTTCTACCTGGGCCTGCGCGACCTTCGCCCACGCCAGGCTCTGGCGCGCGGCTGGTGTTATGGCTTCGGTGTGTTCGGCGCGGGAACCAGCTGGATCTACGTGAGCATCCATACCTACGGCGGCGCCTCGGCACTGCTGGCAGGCCTGCTGATGCTTGCCTTCATCGCAGCGATAGCGTTTTTCTTCGCCCTGCCTGCCTGGGTCTGGGCGCGCTGGATTCGACGCAACGAAGCACCGCTGGCCGACGCCCTGGCCTTTGCCGCGCTCTGGCTGGCCCAGGAAGCATTCCGTGGCTGGTTCCTGACCGGCTTCCCATGGCTCTACGCAGGCTACAGCCAGCTTGACGGCCCCTTGGCCGGCTTGGCCCCACTGGGTGGAATGTGGCTGATCTCCTTCAGCCTGGCACTGAGCGCCGCACTGCTGTGCAACCTGAACCGCCTGCGTGAGCGCAAAGCCTTCCTGATCGCCGCGCTGGCCGTCTTGCTGGCCCCGTGGGCGATCGGCATGGCACTCAAAGGCCACGCCTGGACCCGCCCGGCGGGCGAGCCACTGAAGGTGGCCGCAATCCAGGGCAACATCGAGCAGTCGCTAAAGTGGGATCCGACCCAGCTGAACGCCCAGTTGGCGCTGTACCGCGACATGACCTTCACGTCCAAGCAGGTCGACCTGATCGTTTGGCCGGAGACGGCTGTGCCAGTGCTCAAGGAGTCCGCTCAGGGCTACCTGGACATGATGGGCAGCTTTGCCAGCGACCGACGCTCGGCGCTGATCACTGGCGTACCAATCCGCCAGGTTGTGCATGACCAACGGCGCTACTACAACGGCATTACCGTCACCGGTGAAGGCGACGGCACCTACCTGAAACAGAAACTGGTGCCTTTCGGTGAGTACGTGCCACTGCAAGACCTGCTACGCGGGCTGATCACCTTCTTCGACCTGCCGATGTCGGACTTCGCTCGCGGCCCCTCAGACCAGACACTGTTGCAAGCAAAGGGCTACCAGATCGCGCCCTACATTTGCTACGAAGTGGTGTACCCAGAGTTCGCCGCCAGCCTCGCGGCACGCAGCGAGCTGTTGCTCACCATCAGTAACGACACCTGGTTCGGCACCTCGATCGGACCGTTGCAACACCTGCAGATGGCACAAATGCGCGCCCTTGAAGCAGGACGCTGGATGATCCGTGCAACCAACAACGGCGTCACCGGCCTGATCGACCCCTTCGGCCGGATCACCGCGCAAATCCCGCAATTTGAGCGCGGCATCCTCTACGGCGAAGTGGTTCCGATGCAAAAACTCACGCCATACCTGAAATGGCGCTCCTGGCCGCTGATCATTCTCAGCACCCTGCTGCTGGGCTGGGCATTGATAGCCGGCCGCATCGCCAGAACAGTCTAGTAAAACAAGCGATAAGCGAGCAGACCAACGGCTTCGTTAAGCAGTTGGCTGCTCTGCCAGAGTGATTTGTTTTCAGGCATCCAGCCGCCAAACGGGCGAGCATGATTGCGCCCCATGTAGCCTACTGGCGCTGGCACCACAGTGAACCCGACGCGCTCAAAGCTCCAGCGCGAACGCTGCATGTGCCATGCCTGGGTCACCAACACCACGCGCTTGTAGCCCTCTGGCAGCAGCAGCTCTGCGCTCATCTGCGCATTCTCCCAGGTCGTACGGCTACGCTCCTCTTTCCAACGCACCGAGACACCAAAATCGCGCGCGAGCGCGTCGGCCATCAACTGGGCCTCACTGGGCGGCGTACCGTAGTGCAATCCGCCACTGATGAGTACAGGCAAACCGGAAGCCTTGGCCAGTTGCGCGGCATAGCGCATACGTTCAAGCGCGACAGCACTCGGCTGATCCTTGGCGCCCCAGGCGGGGTCATCGCGCTCTCGGCCCGCGCCCAGCACGACGATGGCATCGGCACGCCCAGCAAGGCCCTCCCACTGGCCATAAGCCAGTGCAGGGTCACGCTCCAGCAGGCGTGCGGCCTGCTCCACAATGACAGGCAAGCTCATCAGCCACAGCCCGCCCAAGCCCAGCGTGAAACATGCACAGGCCGTACGAGGCCAGGTGTTACGCAACCACCATGCCGCGATCAACAGCAGAAACAACACGCCAGGCGGCATGATCAATTGTTTGATGAAATAACGAAACGGCATCGGCACCTCCATGGATGCGCGAAGCCTAAGAAAATCGGCACCTGACAACAATAGCCAGGTGCCGATCATGGAAAATTTAACGGCCCGGTCGTACAGCCTGAAGGGCTCGTACGATTACTTGAAATGCAATGCGCTGAACTTTTTCGTGGCTGAAGAACGCGCGCTGTCTTTAAGCCAGACCACTCTGCCGGCAGGTACCTCAGGCTGCTGCAGCGCATCTATATGTGCCCTGTAGCGCTCTGGGTGCGATGCCAGGTAAGCCTTGATCACTTCAAATTCGGCGTAGCTCAATCCACGTAGTTCCAATTCGGCGGGCATCTCATCGCGCAGTCGAACAGAGGCTCTGGCGACATCCAGTGCCAGCCCCAACCGGTCGATCAAACGCTCGCAAAGCTCCGGCTCTAGTGCTTGTAGCGGCGACTCACCCATCCGTTCACCTCATTTGAGATAAAAATACCGCCCCCAAGGATCAGCTTAGCGGTACTCACAAAAGCAGCGAGACGCCACGACCAACGGCCCGCAGCCAGTCTGAGGATGCAATCAGGGTTTCCCTCGATAGAGACGGGTCATGTATGCTACTGCGTTCATTATATTGACACCGAATTGCCGGGCGCAGCGGTTCTGCCTGGATAAGGTCTCCCATTTCTCAGCGCAAAGTAGCCATGCACGAACTCTATCAGCCCCGCGAAATTGAAGCCGCCGCCCAGTCGTTCTGGGACGAGCAAAAGTCTTTTGAAGTCAGTGAACAACCAGGCAAAGACACCTTCTACTGCCTGTCGATGTTCCCGTACCCAAGCGGCAAGCTACACATGGGTCACGTGCGCAACTACACCATCGGCGACGTCATCGCCCGCTATCAGCGCATGCAGGGCAAGAACGTCCTGCAGCCGATGGGTTGGGACGCCTTTGGTATGCCGGCCGAAAACGCCGCGATGAAAAACAACGTCGCCCCGGCCAAGTGGACCTACGAAAACATCGAGTACATGAAGACCCAGCTCAAGAGCCTGGGCCTGGCCTTCGACTGGTCGCGTGAAGTCACCACCTGCAAGCCGGACTACTACCGCTGGGAGCAGTGGCTGTTCACCCGCCTGTTCGAAAAAGGCGTCATCTATCGCAAGAACGGCACCGTCAACTGGGACCCGGCTGACCAGACCGTACTGGCCAACGAGCAGGTCATCGACGGCCGTGGCTGGCGTTCGGGCGCGCTGATCGAGAAGCGCGAAATCCCGATGTACTACTTCAAGATCACCGATTACGCCGACGAGTTGCTGGAAAGCCTCGACGAACTGCCGGGCTGGCCTGAACAGGTCAAGACCATGCAACGTAACTGGATTGGCAAGTCGCGCGGCATGGAAGTCCAGTTCCCGTTCGACAAGGCCTCGATCGGCCACGACGGTACACTGAAAGTCTTCACCACCCGTCCAGACACCCTGATGGGCGCGACCTACGTCGCCGTTGCCGCCGAGCACCCGCTGGCCACGCAGGCTGCCCAGGGTAACCCGGCGCTGCAAGCCTTTATCGACGAGTGCAAGAGCGGCAGCGTTGCCGAGGCCGACGTTGCCACCCAGGAAAAGAAAGGCATGCCGACGTCGCTGTTCGTCGAGCATCCGCTGACTGGCGAAAAACTGCCCGTGTGGGTCGCCAACTACGTCCTGATGCACTACGGCGACGGCGCGGTCATGGCCGTGCCTGCCCATGACGAGCGCGACTTCGAGTTCGCACACAAGTACAACCTGCCGGTCAAGACCGTGGTTCGCACCCCTGCCGGCGATGTGGTTGGCACCGAGTGGGACGCCGCCTACGGCGAGCACGGCCAACTGATCAATTCTGCTGAATTCGACGGCCTGGACTTCGCTGGCGCGTTCGATGCCATCGAAGCCGCCCTGATCAAGAAAGAACTCGGCAAGTCGCGCACCCAGTTCCGTCTGCGCGACTGGGGTATCAGCCGCCAGCGCTACTGGGGTTGCCCAATCCCGATCATCCACTGCCCATCCTGCGGCGACGTACCGGTACCGGAAGACCAGTTGCCGGTCGTCCTGCCAGAAGACGTGGTGCCGGATGGTGCGGGATCGCCGCTGGCGCGCATGCCTGAGTTCTACAACTGCAGCTGCCCGAAATGCGGCGCCGCAGCCAAGCGCGAAACCGACACCATGGACACCTTCGTCGAGTCGTCCTGGTACTTCGCGCGTTACGCCTCGCCAAACTACGAAGGCGGCATGGTCGACAAAAAGGCTGCCAACCACTGGCTGCCGGTTGACCAGTACATCGGCGGTATCGAACACGCCATTCTTCACCTGCTCTATGCACGCTTCTTCCACAAGCTGATGCGTGACGAAGGCCTGGTTAGCTCCAACGAACCGTTCAAGAACCTGCTGACGCAGGGCATGGTCGTCGCAGAGACGTACTACCGCACGGCCAGCAACGGTGGCAAAGACTGGTTCAACCCGGCCGACGTTGAAGTCGAACGTGATGCCAAGGCCAAGATCATTGGCGCCCGCCTGAAAACCGACGGCCTGCCCGTAGAGATCGGCGGCACCGAGAAGATGTCCAAGTCGAAGAACAACGGCGTTGACCCTCAGGCCATGATCGAAGCCTACGGTGCTGACACCTGCCGCCTGTTCATGATGTTCGCCTCGCCGCCCGACATGAGCCTGGAATGGTCCGACTCCGGCGTAGAAGGCTCGAACCGCTTCCTGCGCCGCGTCTGGCGCCTGGCGCAAAGCCACGTCGCACAAGGGCTGCCTGGCGCCCTGGATGTCGCTGCGCTGGACGATGCCCAGAAAGCCGTACGCCGTTCGATCCACTCGGCCATCAAGCAAGCCAGCCAGGATGTGGGCCAGCACCACAAGTTCAACACCGCCATTGCGCAAGTAATGACCCTGATGAACGTGCTGGAGAAGGCACCGCAAGCCACGGCACAAGACCGCGCACTGATTCAGGAAGGCCTGGAAACCGTGACCCTGTTGCTGGCACCGATCACGCCGCACATCAGCCACGAACTGTGGAAGCAGTTGGGCCATGAAGGCGCAGTCATCGACGCTGGCTGGCCAGCCGTGGATGAAAGCGCGCTGGTACAGGACAGCCTGCAACTGGTTATCCAGGTCAACGGAAAACTGCGCGGCCAGATCGAGATGCCGGTTGGCGCCAGCCGTGAAGACATTGAAGCCGCGGCCCGCAGCAATGAAAACGTGCTGCGTTTCACTGAAGGCCTGACCATCCGCAAGGTCATCGTCGTACCGGGCAAGCTGGTCAATATTGTCGCCAGCTGATGGAATGTGGCGCCCTGCTCACCTCAGGGCGCCCGCACAGAATCGGCTTACAAGGTTTCAAGGGAGCAACAACATGATCAAACGCAACCTGCTGGTGATGGGCCTGGCCGTAATGCTCAGCGCCTGCGGCTTCCAACTGCGCGGCACCGGCACCACCGACCTGGCGCTCAAGGAGCTCGATGTCAGTGCTCGCGACGCCTATGGCGATACTGTGACGCAACTGCGCCAGGTTCTGAAAAGCAGCGGCGTGAACGTGCATGCCGGCGCCCCATACAAGCTGTTCCTGGCCCGTGAAGACAATACCCAGCGCGCCGCCAGCTATGCAGGCTCTGCTCGCTCGGTCGAGTATGAACTCACCGACACCCTGAGCTTCGAGATCCGCGGCCAGAACAACACCAGCCTCCTTGCCGACAAGCTGGAAGTACAAAAGATCTATGTGCATGACAGCAACAACCTTACGGGCTCCGACCAGGAAGCCAGCCAGGTTCGCGATGAAATGCGCCGCGAGATGGTCCAGAAGATGGTCCTGCGCTTGCAGTTGATCACCCCGGCCCAACTTGAAACCCTGCAAATGGAAGCCGAGGCGCGCGCCAAGGCCGAGGCTGATGCCCTCGAAGCCGCCCGTCGCGCCCAGGACGAAACGCCGCAGCAATCCCCGCTGGAAATCCCAGCCAACTGAGCCTGAACGGGGCACTTCGGTGCCCCGCACTCCGCGATGAAACTCACACCTGCCCAACTCAACAAGCACCTGCAAGGTTCGCTCGCCCCGGTCTACGTGGTTAGCGGCGATGACCCGCTGCTGTGCCAGGAAGCCGCCGACGCGATTCGCGCGGCAGCTCGCCAGCAAGGCTTCGACGAACGCCAGGTGTTCAGCGCAGATGCCAACTTCGACTGGGGCACGCTGCTTCAAGCAGGCGCCAGCTTGTCGCTGTTCGCTCAACGACGCCTGCTGGAACTGCGCCTGCCTTCAGGCAAGCCCGGTGACAAAGGCGCCGCGGCGCTGATTGAGTACTGCTCCAACCCTGCCGAAGACACCCTGCTGCTGATCAGCCTGCCAAAACTCGACGGCAGCGCGCAAAAAACCAAGTGGGGCAAGGCGCTGGTTGACGGTCAGCACGTCCAGTTCATTCAGATCTGGCCGGTGGACAACAATCAACTGCCGCAATGGATCAGCCAACGCCTGTCTCAAGCCGGCCTGGCAGCCCAACGCGATGCAGTAGAGCTGATTGCCGCGCGCGTGGAGGGCAACCTGCTCGCCGCTGCTCAGGAAATCGAAAAGCTCAAGTTACTGGCCGATGGCAATCAGATCACCGTCGAAACGGTACAGGCCGCCGTGGCCGACAGTGCCCGCTTCGATGTCTTTGGCCTGGTCGACGCCATTCTTAATGGCGAAGCTGCCCATGCCCTGCGCATGCTCGAAGGCTTGCGCGGTGAAGGGGTTGAGCCACCGGTCATTCTCTGGGCATTGGCCCGGGAACTGCGCCTGCTGGCTGGCCTTTCCCAGCAGTACAGCCAGGGCGTGCCGCTGGACAAGGCATTCAGCCAGGCCAAACCGCCGGTCTGGGATAAACGCCGGCCGCTGATGAGCAAAGCCTTGCAACGTCATTCGGCGCAACGCTGGAGCCAGCTGCTGCAGGATGCCCAACGCATTGATGCACAGATTAAGGGGCAGGCACAGGGCTCTCCCTGGACCAGCCTGGCACGTCTGTCGCTGCTGATGGCCGGCCAACGTCTGACATTACCTGCCGAATAGCATCACGCCAAACCTGGCGATACCGCCCCGCCAGCGATGTATGCATCGCGCAACAACCCATGCCACAACGAGCAGATAGCCGGTAAGCCCGTAAGATTGCCCACACGAATGCAAGGGCCTATAGTGCGCGCCAACACCCCCATCGCAGGAGCTCCTGTAATGAGCAAGAAACCGGCCAAACCCGGCCCCAACAAAGCCAAGTCCATCATCGCCCAGCCCCTGTTCCGTAGCCGCCAGGAACGCTCAGGCAAGGGCAAAGGCAGCTACCGCCGCGAAGCCTTCCAATCGAGAGATTGGGAGGCTTCTTACTTTTTGGCCGCATGAAGGCAGGAATCCGGCAAGCATGGTATGGTCAACACCTGACTTGAATTACTGGACCTGTGCATGCCCTTTTGCCTTTCCCGCCGTTGGCAACCCCGCCAACTGATCGCTGCCTCCAGCCTCATCCTGCTTGTCGCCTGCGCGGAGAAGCCGACCGCCGCCGATGCGCTGCCGCTAGCGCCGACACAATCCGCTTCTGCTGCACCCCAGCCCACTGCCAGCGCCGATCCGATCGACGATGTGCAACCCCTGCAGAGCTTCGCTCAATGGCAAGCCGGCTTCCGCCAGCAGGCCCTGCAAGCCGGTATCAATCCGGCGACCTTTGACCGCGCGTTTTTTAATATCACCCCTGACATGAGCGTGATCAAGGCCGACCGCAGTCAACCCGAATTCACACGCCCCGTCTGGGAATACCTCGACGGCGCTGTCTCGCCTGTACGTGTTCGCAAAGGCCAAGCCCTGCTCAACCAGAACGCCGAGCTGCTGGCACGCATCGAACAACGGTATGGCGTCGACCGCACCACACTGGTGTCCGTCTGGGGCATGGAAAGTAACTTCGGCCAGTTCCAGGGCAGCAAATCGGTGATCCGCTCGCTCGCCACCCTGGCCTACGAAGGCCGCCGCCCGGCCTTCGCACAGGCGCAGCTCCTCGCTGCCCTGCAGATCCTGCAGAACGGCGACATCCAGCCCGAGGCCATGCTGGGCTCATGGGCCGGTGCCATGGGCCAGACCCAGTTTATCCCGACGACCTACAACACCCACGCGGTAGACTTCGACGGTGACGGTCGCCGTGACATCTGGAACAGCACCGCCGACGCCCTCGCATCGACCGCCCACTACCTGCAAAGCTCAGGCTGGAAACGCGGCGAGCCTTGGGGTTTTGAAGTTGGCCTGAAACCCGGCTTCGACTACTGGCTGGCGGACGGTTCTCAACGCAAGACGGTCGCAGAATGGCTGCAACTGGGCCTGCAACTTCCCCCTGGAACGCAAGTACCCGCGGGTAGCGAACAACTGTCTGCAGCCCTGCTGCTGCCTGCCGGCGCTCGCGGCCCGGCCTTCCTGGTACTGGACAACTTCCGCGCCATCCTCAAGTACAACAACTCATCGTCGTACGCCCTGGCCGTCAGCCTGCTGGCACAGCGTTTCGATGGGTCTGGCTACATCCGCGGTGACTGGCCAAAAGATGATCTGCCGCTGAGCCGTAGTGAGCGCATGGAATTGCAGAACCTGCTCAGTGCCAGCAACTACGACGCCGGCAGCGCCGACGGCATCATCGGGGCCAATACCCGCAAGGCAATTCGTAGCGCACAGCAAGCCCTGGGCTGGCCGGCAGACGGTTACCCGACCCATAAGCTGCTGGAGAGCCTGCGCAACCAGCAGGCACGCTAGCACGCCCAACGGGGCGGTTCAGGCTGCCAGCGGCAGACTTTCCTGTAGCGCACACAAAAATGCCGACACCCTCATGAAGACGGGCGTCGGCATTTTTCGTTCATGTCGAATCAGAGCTTGATCTTGGCCTCATGAGCCTGCTGATCGGCATGGTAGGACGAACGCACCAGCGGGCCGGACGCAACGTTCTTGAAGCCCATCCGATAACCTTCCTCGGCGAACCAGGCGAAGGTATCCGGGTGAACAAAGCGCTGTACCGGCAGGTGGCTGCGCGACGGCTGCAGGTACTGGCCGAGGGTCAGCATGTCGATATCGTGCTCGCGCATGCGCTGCATGACCTCAATGACTTCCTCATCCGTCTCGCCCAGGCCGAGCATCAGGCCGGACTTGGTCGGAACGTGCGGTACCAGTTGCTTGAACTTTTGCAGCAGGTCCAGCGACCACTCGAAATCAGACCCCGGACGCGCAGCCTTGTACAGGCGCGGTACGGTTTCCAGGTTGTGGTTGAACACGTCTGGCGGCTCTTGCGCGGTGATGGCAAGGGCCACGTCCATACGACCACGGTAGTCCGGAACCAAGGTCTCCAACTGCACGCCTGGAGACAGCGCACGGATCTCGCGCAGGCAGTCGGCGAAGTGCTGAGCACCACCGTCACGCAGGTCGTCACGGTCCACCGAGGTGATGACCACGTACTTCAGGCGCAGGTCGGCGATGGCAACTGCCAGGTTCTTCGGCTCATCGACATCCAATGGTTTGGGGCGGCCATGACCCACGTCGCAGAACGGGCAACGGCGGGTGCAGATATCACCCATGATCATGAAGGTGGCGGTGCCCCCGGAGAAGCACTCACCCAGGTTCGGGCATGAGGCTTCTTCACACACGCTGTGCAGCTTGTGCTTGCGCAGCAGTTGCTTGATGCGGTCGACTTCCGGCGAAACCGGGATACGCACGCGGATCCAGTCAGGTTTCTTCGGCAGCTCTTCGGTAGGGATGATCTTCACCGGAATACGCGCAACCTTTTCGGCGCCACGCAGTTTTACACCGGCTTCAACTTTCGCCCGGGGGGCCGGCGCAGCCGACGCGTCCAGCGCAGCGGTCACGTTCGGCGCGCTGCTCTCCAGCGGTTCTTGCACAACAGTAGTCATAATCAGTCGATTCCGCCCGTAAGGGTCGTCTGCTCAGCATAGTCGAGGTGCTTGACCAGCTGCGCACGCAGCCTTGCCCTTACCTCGGAGAGTTCGATCGGGCCTGCCTGGTCGCGCAGCTGGGTCATTGCCAGCCCCGCATACCCACAGGGATTAATACGACGGAATGGCGCAAGGTCCATGTCCACGTTCAAGGCAAGGCCATGGAATGAACAGCCATTGCGAATTCGCAAGCCGAGGGAAGCGATCTTTGCTCCATCGACGTAGACACCCGGGGCGTCAGGCTTGGCGGCGGCTTCAACACCGTAGCTCGCCAACAGATCGATCAGGCAGCGCTCAATGCGGCTTACCAGATCTCGTACGCCGAAACCCAGCCGGCGCACATCCAGCAGCAGATACGCCACCAACTGGCCAGGACCATGGTAGGTCACCTGGCCTCCGCGATCGACCTGCACCACCGGAATATCACCCGGCAACAGCAAATGCTCAGCCTTGCCAGCCTGCCCCTGGGTGAACACCGGAGGGTGCTCAACCAGCCAGACCTCATCACCGGTCTGCGGCCCACGCGTGTCGGTAAACCGACGCATGGCCTGCCAGACAGGTTCATAAGGCAACAGGCCGAGTTCGCGAAAGCCCAGGCTTGCGGGCATCAAAGCACCATATGCACGATGCCAGTAGCACGCAGGGCGCTATTGATATCTCGCAGTTGATCTTCACCGGTCGCTTCGATGTGCAGTTGCACCGTGGTGTACTTGCCATTGCTGCTCTGGCGCTCGGCCAGTGTCTGCAGGTCGATCTTGGCATATTTGCTCAGGATCTCGATGACCGTGTCCTTGAAATTGACCACGGTATCGCCGATTACCTTGATCGGGTAATCGAGGCAGGGGAACTCAATAGTGTGCGACTTGACGTCAGGTACGCTCATGGCAGTAACGGCCTCGTAAGCCGTGGCAACAACAACGCCCTCACCTGAATATGGCGAGGGCGTGCAGGTCACGATATCAGTTGAACAACCCGTAGAAGAATAGCCGAATGCTATCCCACACACGACGGAAGAAACCACCCTCTTCCACGCCGTCCAAGGCAATCAGGTCGGCGCTATGCACCACATTGTCATCCAGTTTGACTTCCACTTTACCGATTACGTCACCTTTGGCGATAGGCGCAGTCAGCTGCGGGTTCATGGTCATGCTGGCAGCCAGCTTCTTCAATTGGCCTTTAGGCAAAGTCATGCTCAGGTCTTCGGCCAAACCGGCCTTGACCTGACTGGTGGCGCCCTTCCAGACCGGCGCCTGTGCCAACTCGGTACCCTTCTGGTAGAAGGTCTGGGTTTCGAAGAAACGGAAGCCGTAGGTCAGCAGCTTTTGCGTTTCGGCTGCACGAGCCTGTTCGCTGTTAGTGCCGAAGACCACCGCGATCAGGCGCATGCCGTCGCGTACAGCCGAGGATACCATGCAGTAGCCGGCTTCATCGGTATGGCCGGTTTTCAGGCCGTCGACGGTCTTGTCACGCCACAGCAGCAGGTTGCGGTTCGGCTGCTTGATGTTGTTCCAGAAGAACTCTTTCTGCGAGTAGATCGCATAGTGAGCCGGGTCTTCGTGGATGATCGCACGGGCCAGCAGGGCCATGTCGTGTGCCGACGAGTAATGCTCTGGGTTCGGCAGGCCGGTCGGGTTCATGAAGTGGCTGTTGCTCATGCCCAGATCGCCAGCTGTCTTGTTCATCATGTCGGCGAACGCATCTTCGCTGCCCGCGATGTGCTCGGCCAGCGCCACGCTGGCGTCGTTGCCCGACTGGATGATGATGCCGTGCAGCAGGTCGCTGACGCTGACCTGGGTACCCACCTTGATGAACATGCGCGAACCGCCGGTACGCCAGGCGTTTTCGCTGACAGTCACAGGATCGTTCTCGCCGATCTGCCCGCGACGGATATCCAGGGTCGCGATGTAGGCGGTCATCAGCTTGGTCAGGCTGGCCGGCGGCAGACGCTCGTCGCCATTGTTCTCAACCAGAATGTTGCCGCTTGAGGCTTCCATGAGCACGTAGGACTTGGCTGCCAGTTGTGGCGGCGACGGCATCATCTGCTCTGCCGCGAATGCGGCAGGGGTGATCATCAGCGGGACAAGCAGGCAAAGGCGTTTGGCAAAGGTGGTGATGTTCATCCGTCTCTCGAAATGGCTAATGGGCTCATGCCCGCAAGGGCAAAACGTTCCAGGCGCGTGGCCTGATGAGCAAAACAGGCATTGTACAGACTGTTTTGCCGCGCCGGTCGTTCGCACTTGAGCACACCGACCGGCGTATTTCACAACAGACTGATCAGGCCCCCTGAGTCAGTCTGCCGTGACAACTTTCGGCTGGCCCAGATTGGCCAGACGCACACTGTCCTGCATTTGTTGGGCTTCGCCCGGGTTGCTGATCGGCCCCATGCGAACCCGGTGCAGGGTCTGCTGATTGCGCACGATCGAACTGATGAACACCGGGGCGCTCACCATGGTGCTGAGCTTGGAACGCAGCAATTCGGCGGCATCCGGGTTGGCAAATGCGCCGACCTGCAAGTACATGCCAGCGCCGGCCGGGGCCGTGTTGCTGGCGACCTGAACCGGCACCACCGCCGCCGCATGCTGCTGCGGTGGTGGCGTCCACTGCTCGACCGTCCCGGTATTGCTCGACAGCGGCTGGGCCTGCGCTACCTGTGGCTGCTCCAGCACCAGCGGTGCAGGTCGGCCGCGCTGGGCCCACCACTGTTGCGGATCAATACCTTCAACACGCACACGCGCCGTGCCGGTCTCAGCGTAGCCAAGCTTTTTCGCTGCGGCATACGACAGGTCAATGATCCGGTCGGAGTAGAACGGGCCACGGTCGTTGACCCGCAAAATCACACTGCGGTTGTTGTCCAGGTTAGTCACCCGCACGTAGCTTGGCAGCGGCAAGGTCTTGTGCGCCGCGCTCATGCCATACAGGTCGTAGACCTCTCCGTTGGCGGTGTTCTGGCCATGAAACTTGGTGCCGTACCAAGAAGCGGTACCTTGGGCCACGTAGTTGCGCGACTCGCCCATCGGGTAGTAGGTCTTGCCCAGCACCGTATAGGGGTTGGCCTTGTACGGGCCGTTGTGCACCGTAGGCGTCGCATCGGGGATCTTCGAGACATCGACATCCCACCAGGGCGCGCCGTCCTTGTGGGCACGGTTGATGTCCAGGCCTGGCTGCGAGCGGATACCGCCCTGTTGTGGTGAACGACCGGTGGAACAACTGACCAGCACCAGCCCCAGGGCTGCCACACCGAGCAGTTGCAACGAAGTAGTGAGCGATACGCGCATTTATTTGGCGCCTCGTGCTTGAACCAGCAGGTCCGAAAGTTGATGTACCGCCATGGCGTACATCACGCTGCGGTTGTAGCGCGTGATCGCATAGAAGTTCTTGAGGCCCAGCCAATACTCAGGGCCGTTGTCGCCTTCAAGCCGAAAAGCGGTGACCGGCAGATCATCGCGCAGCACATCATGGCTTGACCAGCCCAGTGCCCGCAACTCCCCAACCGTTCGAACTGGCTCGATTCCAGGCGTCAGCCCTTCATCCACGCGTTCACCGCGGACCATGGCACGGCTGACCACACCCTCGCCGGCCACCCAACCGTGGCGCTTGAAATAACTGGCGACACTGCCAATGGCATCGTCCGGGTCGTTCCAGATATTGATATGGCCGTCGCCGTCAAAGTCCACCGCGTAAGCCCGAAAACTGCTCGGCATGAACTGCGGCAGCCCCATGGCGCCGGCGTAAGAACCCTTGAGGGTCAGCGGGTCGACCTGTTCTTCACGGGCCAGCAACAGGAACTCACGCAGTTCCTTGCGGAAAAACTCGGCACGCGGTGGATAGTCGAAGCCAAGCGTCGACAAGGCATCAATGACCCGATAGTTGCCTGTATTGCGTCCAAAGAAGGTTTCAACGCCAATGATCGCCACAATGACCTGGGCGGGAACACCGTACTCCTGCTCGGCACGGGCCAGAGCAGCCTCGTGCTGGCGCCAGAAATCCACGCCGCGGGCGATACGTGCATCGGTCAGGAACATCGGGCGATATTCCTTCCAGGGTTTTACCCGCTCAGCAGGTCGGGAAATGGCATCGAGAATCGACTGTTTGCGCTCGACCTCACGAAATATCCCGATCAACTGCTCACCAGCAAAACCGTAGTCACGGGTCATTTCGCCGACGAACTCGGCCACCTGAGGCGAGCCGTCATAGTCGCCAGCCACAGCCTGTTGCGCCGAGCCGAGCAGGCCGAAAAGGCCAACCCAAGGCGCGCAACGAGCCGCCCAGCCACGCATTGCTTGCATGAAATTCTTCACCTTATTCAAGCTTGTGCGATCCATTTACGGTGCGTATGAATCGACATTAAAACCCCAAACGCTGACAGCAGCGTCACCAACGAAGTTCCACCATAACTAATGAAGGGCAGCGGCACCCCCACCACGGGCAGCAAGCCGCTGACCATACCGATATTGACAAAAACATAGACGAAGAACGTCATGGTCAGGCTGCCCGCCAGCAGTTTGCCGAACAGCGTTTGCGCCTGGGCAGTAATCACCAGGCCGCGTCCGATCAACAACATGTAAATCAGCAACAGCGCGCAGATCCCTACCAACCCGAACTCCTCACCCATGACAGCGATAATGAAGTCCGTATGGCTTTCCGGAAGAAAGTCCAGGTGCGACTGCGTGCCCAGCAGCCAGCCCTTGCCGAACACACCGCCCGATCCAATGGCTGCCTTGGACTGGATAATGTTCCAGCCTGTGCCTAACGGATCGCTTTCCGGGTCGAGAAAGGTCAGCACGCGCTGCTTCTGGTAGTCGTGCATGACGAAGAACCACATCGCCACCGCCACAGGCACAGCAGCGGCGACCACACTGATGATCCAGCGCCACTTCAGCCCGCCCATGAACAGCACGAAGGCACCCGAGGCCAGAATCAGCAGTGCGGTACCCAGGTCCGGTTGACGGACGATCAAGATGAACGGCACGCCGATCATCACCAGACTGATCACCACATGCTTCAAGTGTGGCGGCAGCGTGCGCTTGGCCAGGTACCAGGCAATGGTGGCAGGCATGATGATCTTCATGAATTCCGAAGGCTGGAAGCGAATCACGCCCGGGATGTTGATCCAGCGCGTTGCGCCCATGGCGTTGTGCCCCATGACATCCACCACGACCAGCAAGATCACACCGAAGACGTAGGCCAGTGGTACCCAGCGCGCCATGAACCGCGGCTCGAACTGCGCGATGATGAACATCGAGACCAGGCCAATACCGAATGAACTGGCCTGCTTGAGCAACAGGTCCCAGTTCTTCCCGCTGGCCGAATACAGCACGAACAGGCTGCCTGCAGCCAAGGTCAACAAGAGAACGAGCAACGGGCCATCAACGTGGATACGCTGGAGGAACGTCGCCCGACGGCGCATGACGTCCTCACTGGAAAGCATGCGATCGAAATTGCTTTTCACTGGGCAGGTTCCTGAGCGACAGAAGGTGTGACGTACTCCGGTTTGAGCCGCCCATGTTCATCAAGCAGCCAGGCATCCATGACCTGCCGCACAACTGGCGCGGCAACGCCCGAGCCAGACTCGCCGTTCTCGACCATCACCGATACGACAATCTTCGGATCGTCAGCCGGTGCAAAGCCGACAAACAGTGCGTGGTCACGGTGGCGTTCCTGCAACTTGTTACGGTCGTACTTCTCGCCCTGCTTGATCGCCACCACCTGAGCCGTACCACTCTTGCCCGCAATCCGGTATTGGGCACCAATCGAGGCCTTGCGCGCAGTACCCCGTGCACCTTGCATCACCTGCTCCATGCCGTGGGTGACCTTGTTCCAGTCGGACTTGTCACGCAACACGATGTCTTCCATCGGGTTCTCATCCACCGGCGGCTGACCTTCGATGGTCTTGGCCAGGTGCGGACGGTTCCACTTGCCCTTGTTGGCAATCAACGCAGTGGCCTGAGCCAACTGCAACGGCGTCGCCTGCATGTAGCCCTGGCCAATACCAAGAATCAGCGTTTCACCCGGGAACCAGGCCTGACGACGGGTCGCCCGCTTCCACTCACGAGACGGCATCAACCCAGGCGACTCTTCGAACATGTCCAACGCCACTTTTTGGCCAATACCAAAGCGGTTCATGTAGTTGGCCAACCGGTCGATGCCCATCTTGTGCGCCAGGTCGTAAAAGTAGGTGTCGTTGGAGCGCATGATTGCCGTGTCCAGGTCGACCCAGCCATCGCCGGTACGGTTCCAGTTACGGTACTTGTGGTCGTAGTTGGGCAACTGGTAGTAGCCAGGGTCAAACACCCGCGTGCCGGCGGTCACCACCCCCGTGTCGAGACCAGCAATCGCCACAGCCGGCTTGATCGTCGAGCCCGGCGGATAAAGACCACGCAGTACACGGTTGAACAGTGGCCGATCAATGGAATCACGCAACTCGGCATAGGCCTTGAAACTGATGCCGGTCACGAACAGGTTCGGGTCGAAGCTCGGCTGGCTAACCATCGCCAACACCTCGCCGGTACGAGGATCAAGGGCCACAATGGCACCTCGGCGCCCGCCCAGCGCTGCTTCTGCGGCCTCCTGCAGCTTGATGTCGAGGCTTAGAACGATATCTTTGCCCGGCACCGGGTCAGTGCGCTTGAGTACACGCAGTACACGGCCACGGGCATTGGTCTCGACTTCCTCGTAACCCACCTGACCATGCAATTCCGGTTCATAGAATCGTTCGATACCGGTTTTGCCAATGTGGTGTGTACCGCTGTAGTTGACCGGGTCGAGGGTCTTGAGTTCTTTCTCGTTGATCCGCCCGACGTAACCCACCGAATGAGCAAAATGCGGCCCTTGCGGATAGTGCCGGACCAACTGCGCAACCACTTCGACACCCGGCAGGCGGAACTGATTCACCGCAATGCGGGCAATCTGCTCCTCCGTCAGCTCGAACAGGATGGGCACCGGCTCGAAAGGACGACGCCCTTGCTTCATGCGTTTTTCAAACAACGCACGGTCATCGGGGGTCAGTTGCAGCACTTCGACGATTACATCGAGCACCTGACGCCAGTCGCCAGCCCGCTCACGGGTCATGCTCAAGCTGAAGCTTGGGCGGTTATCGGCGACGATCACCCCATTACGGTCGAAGATCAGCCCACGGGTCGGCGGAATCGGCTGTACATGCACCCGATTGTTTTCCGACAGCGTGGAGTGATAGTCGTACTGAATGACCTGCAGGTAGTAGAGGCGAACAATCAGCACGCACACCAGCAAGACGACCGCCACCGCACCGACCACGACGCGGCTACGCACCAGACGGGCGTCTTTCTCGTGATCCTTGAGGCGAATCGGCTGCGACATTACGGAGGCTTACGGCTTATTTGTGGTAAGGGTGCCCGGACAGAACCGTCCAGGCGCGATACAGCTGTTCGCCGATGAGTATCCGTACAAGCGGGTGCGGCAGGGTCAAGGGTGACAGCGACCAACGCTGTTCACTGCGTGCACAGACTTCCGGCGCCAGCCCCTCGGGGCCACCGACCATGAAGTTGACCGTACGCGAATCCAGCCGCCAGCGGTCCAGCTCGACCGCCAGCTGTTCGGTGCTCCAGGGCTTGCCATGGACCTCCAGCGTGACGATACGTTCCCCCGGCTGGACTTTGGCCAGCATGGCTTCGCCCTCCTGACGGATCAGGCGGGCGACATCGGCATTCTTGCCTCGGGTATTGAGTGGAATTTCCACCAGCTCCAGCGACAGCTCAGAAGGTAGACGCTTGGCATATTCATGCCAGCCGTCTTCAACCCACTTGGGCATGCGCGAGCCAACCGCGATCAGACGCAGACGCACGACGCTTCCTTATTCCTTGTCGCGGAGCTTGTCGAAGTGCTCGTGCGAATGCTCCGGCGAGTGGTGCTTGCCGTCGGCAGCACGGCTCTGCTCAGCGCCCTGCCACAGACGTTCCAGGTCATAGAACTGACGTGCAGCGGCGGTCATCATGTGAACGATGACATCACCCAGGTCCAGCAGAACCCAATCGCTTTCGCCCTTGCCTTCTTCGCCCAGCGGCTGAGCGCCGTGCTTCTTGACGTTCTCGCGAACCTTTTCCAGCATCGCGTTGATCTGACGGTTGGAGGTACCGGTAGCGATGATCATGTAGTCGGTGAGGCTGTGCTTGTCACGCACGTCGATCACCAGGATGTCCTGGGCCTTGACGTCAGCCAGTGCCGCTTGGGTCAGTTCGACCAGTGTTTCGGCGTTGATTGCTTGGTTCTTCATATAAAACTCATTCAGCTCGTAAGTAGGGGCCGCCTCGCGGCGTGCCCTTCAGTTCGGCGTACGGTACAAGCCGTGCGCCTCGATATAGGCCAGTACTGCGTCTGGAACCAGAAAACGCACCGACTTGCCATTGGCCAGCAGCTGTCGGATTTGCGTGGCGGAAACCGCCAGCGGCGTTTGCCAGACGAATGCAATTTGCCCGGCAGGCCCAACCAGGGCCTGTGGATCGCTGACCGAGCGTGCGGCCAGCAGGTTGCGCAACGCATCCGGCGGCTCAACGTCGGCATCCGGGCGTTGCAGCACCAGGATGTGGCAGTGTTTCAGCAACTCATCCCAACGGTGCCAACTGGGCAAGCCACAAAAGGCATCCCAACCCAACAACAGGAACAACTGGTCTTCAGCAGCCAGCTCGGCCCGCATCAGCTCCAGCGTTTCAATGGTGTACGACGGTCTATCACGGGACAACTCCCGGGCATCGACTGTCAGCAACGGCACGCCACGCACCGCCTGTTCGACCATTGCCAAACGGTCGAGCGCCGACACCTGCGGGGTATCGCGGTGCGGCGGTCGAGCATTGGGCATCAGCCGCAACTCATCGAGCCCCAGCACTTCGGCAACCTCCAGCGCACTGCGCAGGTGACCGATATGCACGGGGTCGAAGGTTCCGCCGAGCACGCCAATGCGCCGCTGGGGCGGCACGCTGACAGCAGCGGCGAGTGGGGCATGCTCAACCAAGTCAGAGCGACTCCTGGCCGCGTAACTGGCCGTCGCCGATCACAACATATTTCTCGCAGGTCAACCCTTCCAGGCCAACCGGACCACGGGCATGCAGCTTGTCGGTGGAAATACCGATCTCGGCGCCCAGGCCGTACTCGAACCCGTCGGCAAAGCAGGTCGGGGTATTGAGCATGACCGACGCCGAGTCGACCTCGGCAATAAAACGCCGGGCCAGGCCCTGATGCTCGGTCACGATGGAATCGGTATGGTGCGAGCCGTAGTGGTTGATATGTTCAATAGCCTGATCCAGGCCATCGACCACTCGGATCGACAGAATCGCATCCAGGTACTCAGTGTGCCAGTCTTCTTCCGTGGCAGGCAGCGCCTCGATGTACTGACGGGTACGTTCGCAACCACGCAACTCAACGCCTTTTTCCCTGAACAGGGTCGCCATTGCCGGCAGGAACTCCGCCGCAACACGCTGATCGACCAGCAGGGTTTCCATCGCGCCGCAGATGCCATAGCGGTAGGTCTTGGCATTGAAGGCAATACGCCGGGCCTTTTCCAGATCAGCATGCTCGGCCACATACACGTGGCAGATGCCGTCCAGGTGCTTGATCACCGGTACGCGGGCTTCGCGACTGACCCGCTCGATCAGGCCCTTGCCGCCACGGGGCACGATCACGTCGACATACTCCGGCATGCTGATCAGCGCGCCGACCGCCGCACGGTCAGTGACCTCGACCACTTGCACCACCGCCGCAGGCAGGCCGGCTTCAGCCAGGCCACGCTGGATGCAGGCGGCAATCGCGCGATTGGAATGAATGGCCTCCGAGCCGCCACGCAAGATGGTGGCGTTGCCGGACTTCAGGCACAGGCTCGCAGCATCGATGGTCACGTTAGGCCGCGACTCATAGATGATCCCGACGACACCCAGCGGCACACGCATCTTGCCCACCTGAATGCCCGAAGGGCGGTAGCTCATGTCGCGAATCGCCCCGACCGGGTCTGGCAGGCTGGCGACCTGACGCAAGCCGACGATCATGCTGTCGATACGTGCTGGCGTCAGCGCCAGGCGCTCGAGCATGGCCGGCTCAAGGCCATTGGCACGGCCAGCAGCCAGGTCCTGCTCGTTGGCAGCGGACAGTTCGGCGCGGGCAGCGTCCAGCGCATTGGCAGCAGCCTGCAGCGCGCGGTTCTTCTGCGCAGTGCTGGCACGGCCAATGACGCGGGCCGCCTCACGGGCAGCGCGACCCAGGCGGGTCATGTAGTCAAGAACGGACTCAGTCATGGGGCTCAGTGTCTTGGCGAAGGGGAAATCGGCTGATTATAACTGTCATGCAGGTGAACGCCCAGCAGTGGCTGGCGGATGGTCGAAATCAACCGCCCAAAACGGCCCTGACGATAGGCGCGACCCTTGTACACGCCGGCTCTGCGGACGATAAATTGCTATGATCGGCGCCAGCTTCCAACGATGATCGATGATGCCTACGCCGAACGCTTGCCGGCCACTGCCCGATACATTTTTTGACCGTGATGCGCAAACCCTGGCCAAAGCCTTGCTCGGCAAGGTCATCCGTCACCGACAGGGTCCCTACTGGCTCTCGGCGCGCATCATCGAAACCGAAGCCTACTACTGCGCCGAAAAAGGCAGCCACGCCTCGCTGGGCTACACAGAAAAGCGCAAAGCCCTGTTTCTCGAGGGTGGACACATCTATATGTACTACGCCCGCGGTGGCGACTCGCTGAACTTCAGCGCCCAAGGCCCCGGTAATGCTGTGCTGATCAAATCCGGCTACCCATGGCTAGACGCCTGTTCCGATGCCGACAGCCTGGCGCAAATGCAAGCGAACAATCCTGATACCCGCGGCCAGCCACGCCAACCTGAACGCCTTTGCGCCGGGCAAACCCTGCTGTGCAAGGCACTGGGGCTAAAGGTGCCCGAGTGGGACGCCCAACGCTTTGACCCCGAGCGACTGTTTGTCGACGACTGCAGCATTATTGTGAAACACATTATTCAGACCACTCGCCTGGGCATACCCCGCGGCCGCGATGAGCATCTGCTGTATCGTTTCGTTGATGCCGAATTCGCCCGTTACTGCACCCGCAACCCGTTGCGCCGAGGGCAGGTCGAGGGGCAAGACTACTTTTTACTGACACAAGGAATTTGAACCTATGGGCGCATGGCTCGACAGCCTGACCGGCTGGCTGACCACCCACCCGCAGTGGCTTGGCCTGGCGATTTTTGTGGTGGCCTGTATCGAGTGCCTGGCGATTGCCGGGATCATCGTCCCTGGCACCGTGCTGCTGTTCGCTATCGCCGTACTGGCAGGCAGCGGCGCCCTGTCGCTGGGCGAAACGCTGTTACTGGGCTATTTGGGCGGCCTGCTCGGCGATGCCATCTCCTATACCCTGGGCCGGCACTTCCACCAGAACATCCGGCGCCTGCCATTACTGCGCACACACCCGCAATGGATCGGCAGCGCTGAAACCTACTTCCAACGCTATGGTATCGCCAGCCTGCTGGTCGGGCGTTTTATCGGCCCGCTACGCCCAATGCTGCCGATGGTGGCGGGCATGTTCGACATGCCGATTCCGCGCTTTATCATGGTCAGCCTGGTTTCTGGTGCTGGCTGGGCTATCGCCTACCTGCTGCCGGGCTGGGCGACGGGTGCAGCCATGCGCCTGCCATTGCCGGACGGTTTCTGGCCGCAGGCCGGTGTCGTGGCGGGTGGCATGGCGGTACTGATTGCACTGAGCATCAGTGGCAGCCTGCGCAGCCAACGACGCGGTACCCGGCTGATGGCCGGGCTGAGCCTGTTGGCGCTGATTGCGCTGTTTTTCGGCTGGCCGCACCTGACACAGTTGGATCAAGGCTTGATGGCCGTCATTCAGGAAAACCGCAGCCAAGCGATCGATGATATAGCCGTCATGGTCACACGGCTGGGAGACTTCCGAACACAGCTAATCGCAGGAGGCCTGCTGACCGCGCTCCTGCTACTGGCCCGGCAATGGCGACACGCCCTTTTTGCCGCGACCACCCTGATTGGCACCGCACTGCTCAACGGTACCCTGAAGTGGTTATTCGCCCGCACCCGCCCGGACGTGCTGACCGACCCTTTGGGCACTTACAGCATGCCCAGCGGGCATAGTTCTGCGTCGTTTGCGTTCTTTCTGGTGCTTGCGGTGCTGGCCGGGCGCGAACAACCACCACGCATGCGTCTGACCTGGGTCATGCTGGGCTGCCTGCCGGCCCTGGCCATCGCCTGCTCACGCGTTTACCTGGGCGCACATTGGCCCACCGACATCCTCGCTGGGGCACTGCTGGCCTGTTTTGTATGCGCGAGCAGCCTGACACTGATTCAGGACCGCGCACCACTGAACGCCCTGCCACGACGCGCATGGTGGCTGATCCTTCCAGCCTGTACGGCACTGCTCGCCTTTTTTACCCTGCATGCATTGCCACAAGCCCTGGCGCGCTACCAGTACTGAATGGTCAGGCGAACAGCTCACCCTGTAAACGATCAAGCAGTGCCTGGATAGCATCCAGGCGCTGTTGGGGCGCATCAATGGCCAGCAGGTCGAGCTTGTCTTCCTCGACAAACGGCAGCAGGTAGGCCAATTGATTCGCCAACGCCTGCTGCCCGAGAATGGCTCTCGGCATGTTCAGCGCCTCGACCATCGGATGTTCGGCCAACGCAACGAGCAACGCTCGCAGGTCTTCGTCCTGATCACGCAACGGGCGATCCGGCTGTTCGGCCAGCCACTGCACCTGCGCCAACAGCAACTGATCCTTCTGCACCTCGGCCTGGGTCACGCGAAAACGTCGTGTGCCTTCGACACGAATACCGAGCAGGCCGTTGTCCTGCTGCTGAAAATCGCGAATCAGCGCCTCGCAGCCGATCGAGGCATAGCCCTGCGCAGCCCTACCGACTTCGGCACCGTCCAGAATACAGACCACACCGAAACCACCGCCCTGCTTCATGCAACGGCCAATCATGTCCAGGTAGCGCGCCTCAAAGATCTGCAGATCCAGATAGCAGCCGGGAAACAGCACCGTATTCAGCGGAAACAGCGGTAACGTCATGGCAACTCCTCACGCGACCAGGCTGACCGCCAACGGCAGGAAGACCGCCGTGGCAACGCCCATCAGGCTCATGGCCAGGGCCGCAAAGGCCCCGCACTCCTCACTTTCCTGCAACGCCACTGAAGTACCGACCGCGTGTGCCGTCAAGCCCAGCGCCATGCCACGAGCCTCTGGGCTATGAACACCACAACGGGACAAGAGCGCCGGACCAAAAATGGCCCCAATCACCCCAGTGATCAATACGAACACGGCCGCCAATGGCGCAACGCCGCCAATCTGCTCGGCCACCAACATGGCAATCGGCGAGGTCACCGACTTCGGCGCCAGGGTCATCAGAATCATGTGCTCGGCGCCAAACCACCACCCCAACAGCAGGCAGGCGCCAGTCGCCACCACGCCTCCGATTACCAGCGTAGTAAACGTCGGCCAAAACAGCTGGCGAATACGCCGCAGATTCAGGTACAGCGGCACCGCCAGCGCGACGGTCGCAGGCCCGAGAAGAATATTGAGAATTTCGGTACTTTTACGGTATTCGCTGTAGGTCAAGCCACACAGCAGCAGTACGCTGATGACGACCAGCATCGACATCAACACGGGCTGCAGAAAGATCCAGCGCGTCTTCTCATAGGCGGCAAGCACCAGTTGATAGGCCCCCAGCGTGATACCGATACCGAACAAAGGGTGATGAATGACCGCCTCGACGGCGCCGTGCCAATCCAGGTTCATGGCCGCTCCTCATCTCGCGCCTGACGGGCGATGAGCTTCTGCATCAAGACACCTGCGAAGACGATGGAAATGAGTAGCGAAAGCACCAATGCACCGGCAATCGCCCAGAAA
This sequence comes from Pseudomonas defluvii, assembly GCF_001695625.1. Taxonomy (GTDB): domain Bacteria; phylum Pseudomonadota; class Gammaproteobacteria; order Pseudomonadales; family Pseudomonadaceae; genus Aquipseudomonas; species Aquipseudomonas defluvii. The sequence continues at coordinate 3,455 of NZ_MBPN01000057.1, read as the reverse complement.
TCCGCCGCGATATCGGCGGCATAAACCATCACCCCTACTGCCGGCGGCACCAGCAACAATGGCAGATAGCGCAGCAGGCTGCTGGCGGCTTCGCTCAGTGGCGCACCGACCTCACCTCGGACGATCAGGTACGTCAGCAGGAGCAAGAGCCCGATAATTGGCCCCGGCAGTATCGACAGGAACAAGTGATTAATCGCTGTCCCCAACAACTGAAACAACACCAGCCACGTCAAACCACGCAACAGCATAGAAATCTCCCTCAGGCCCGCCGGCCATTATAAGCACCCTACTGGTGTGCCTATACCGAGATATTCGTTCAAGTCATGCTGACTTGACCGGCCCCCTCCGACGTGCTGATCTTAAACGCTTGAACCTACCGTAGTCATAAGAAAACCAACGACAACCAGGAGAGTCTCGATGCCCTATGTACCCGTTACAGCGCTCAAAGACTATGTTGGCAAGGAACTGGGACGTTCCGCATGGCTGAAGATCGACCAAGAACGCATCAACCTGTTCGCCGAAGCCACCGGCGACTTTCAGTTCATCCACGTTGACCCCGAGAAGGCAGCAAAAACGCCATTCGGTACGACCATTGCTCACGGCTTTCTGACCCTGTCACTGATCCCTACGCTGATGCTGGACATTCTGGTGTTGCCTGAAGGCTTGAAAATGGTGGTCAACTACGGCCTGGACAGCGTCCGCTTTATCCAGCCGGTAAAGGTCAACAGCCAGGTAAGGCTCAAGGTTGATCTCACCGAAGCCACCGAAAAGAAACCAGGGCAGTGGTTGCTGAAGGCTACCGCCACCCTGGAAATCGAAGGTGAAGAAAAACCTGCGTACATCGCCGAACCGCTGTCACTCTGCTTCGTATGACGAAACATGGCCGGTAGAAACACGCCGGCGCGGCTGTTTCCACCGGCGCATTCTGCGGCATACTCGGCGGCTAACCCACCCGGACCCCGTTATGCGCCCACTTGCCCCACTCGCCCTGACCCTGCTGCTCACCGCCTGCGGTGACGGCGAACCACTTTCGCCGCCCGATGCCCGCCTGCCCGACGGTGGTCGCTATCGCGGAGAGGTGGTGAATGGCCTGTTGCAGGGCAGTGGACGCATAGACTACCCCAATGGCAGCTGGTACGCCGGAGGCTTCCTGAACGGCCAATGGCACGGCCAGGGTGAATGGCACGGCAGCAACGGCGAAGTCTATGTTGGCCAGTTTGAGCAAGGCCTGTTCCATGGCCAGGGCCGACTGAAGACGGCAGACAGTAGCTACCAAGGTGGCTTCAAGCTTGGTCGTCGTGAAGGTGAAGGCACGCTCAAAGAGGCCGGCCAGGCCTATCGAGGCCAGTTCAAAGCCGACCAGTACAGCGGCGCCGGTCACCTGGAGCTGGAAGACGGCAGTCAGTACCAAGGACTGTTCGCCCATGGCAAACCCAACGGCGAAGGGGTGCGCAGCGATGCAAGCGGCAACCAGTTCAGCGGGCGTTTCGTCAACGGCCAACTGGAGGGCAGCGGCACCTTCAACAGCGTCGATGGTGATCAGTACATCGGTGAGTTCCGCGACAACCGCCTGGAAGGCCGGGGCCGCTACGAAAACGCCGACGGCGATGTCTGGATCGGCCAGTTTGAAGACGGCTCGCTCAGCGGTAAAGGTGAGCTGTTCGCCACCGACGGCAGCCACTACAAAGGCGATTTCCGCGACTGGCACTTTTCCGGTTACGGTCGCCTGCAACTGGCAGACGGTAGCGTTTATGTGGGTGGCTTCGAGAACGACACGTATCAAGGCAAAGGCCTGCTGACCCTGCCAAACGGCCAGGTCGAGAGCGGACACTGGATCAACGGCCAACGGGTTCGTGACGATCAGGGGCGACCACTGTCCGACCCACTGGAACTGGCACTGCTCAACCAAGGCAAGCTGCTCGAACAAGCCCTCGACAACGTGCCGCGCTCCACCGCCGAGGTAGAACTCTACAGCCTGGTCCTGGCCGGCGACGGCAAACAGAGCGTGTTCCTGCGGGAGGCCGACTACGTCAGCAGCATGCTCAAGAGCCGATTTGGTGCCGTTGGCCAAATCACCCTGGCCAATCACCGCGATCATTTGACCGACCGCACGATGGCCACCCGGGAAAACCTGACCCGTGCCGCGCGCACCCTCGCCGAACGCACCGGCCCGGAAGACCTGGTATTCATCTACCTGACCAGCCACGGCAGCCAGACTCACGAACTGGTGCTCGATCAGCCGCGCCTGCAACTGGCAGACCTGCCGGCCGGCGAACTGGCCACAGCGCTTGCGCCCCTGAAAGGGCGAGACAAAATTGTTGTCATCTCTGCGTGTTACTCAGGTGGCTTTATCGACTCCCTCAAGGACGACAAGACCCTGATCATGACCGCCGCGCGCTCGGACAGAGTGTCTTTCGGCTGCTCCGAAGAGGCCGACTTCACCTACTTCGGCGATGCCCTGTTTGCCCAGGCACTGAACCAGACCGACGACCTGCAAAACGCCTTCGAACTGGCCCGCACCCAAGTAGCCTTGCGTGAACACAACGAAGACTTCGACGCCTCGGAACCGCAGATCTGGGCCCCCAAAGGCGTCCTTGCGCACTGGCAGCGTTTGCGTCAGCAGCAGGCCCGCAAAGCCCTCCAGAGTGACGAAAAAACAACTGAACAAGCAAAGAGCGCCCGGAGCCACTAAGCTGACTGTATCAAGGGAGAGACATCATGTACTTGACGCCTCAGCACATCCTGCTTGCCGGAGCCACCGGACTGACCGGTGAACATTTACTGGATCGGCTGCTCAGCGAACCCACCGTCAGCCGCGTTCTTGCCCCTACCCGTCGACCACTGGCCAAACACCCACATCTAGAGAACCCGGTGGGTGACCCTGCGGTTTTTCTGCCCCAACTCAGCGGCCGTGTCGATATCGCCTTCTGCTGCCTGGGCACCACCATCAAACAGGCAGGCTCAGAAACGGCATTCCGCGCGGTCGACCTGGACATGGTTGTTGCTTTCAGCAAGCGCGCCCGCGAAATGGGCGCACGCCACTTGCTGGTGGTGAGCGCACTCGGCGCAGACCCAAAATCGTCGGTGTTCTACAACCGGGTAAAAGGGGAAATGGAAGAAGCGCTGAAAGCACAAGACTGGCCGCAACTCACCATCGCGCGGCCGTCCCTGCTGCTCGGCGAACGCATCGAACCACGCACCGCTGAGCGCTTGGCAGCGCCGCTGGCACGACTGCTGCCGGGCAAGTACCACGGGATTGAAGCCTGTGAACTGGCGCGGGCATTGTGGCGCCTGGCGCTGGAAGAGCAGGATGGCATTCGCGTGGTGGAGTCCGACGAACTGCGCAGGCTGGGCAAGAAGTAAGCCCTGCCCGGCCATCGCCAGCACGGCGGCGATGGCCGGTTACAAACCGCCTGTGGCCTGAAAGCTGACACCCAGCACGGTCAACAACGACA
>NZ_MBPN01000056.1 GCF_001695625.1 Pseudomonas defluvii | reverse complement strand
TGCCTGAGACGCGCCTGCCTAAGCTCTGCCGGACTGGCTTCCTGATTCATGTTGCATCCTTGTCTAATTCGATTGCCAGGCAGTGGTCATCCAACCGTTCCAGGCGTTGATCCGCAGGCAGCCTGAGCGCCTCAGGGCTGTGCGCCAGCCAGCGTCGATAAGGGCCGTCGGGGTGCTCCGTAAAGTCATCGCCCCAGCACAGGCTGTACTGCACCCAAGTGCTCAGGCCCCGCTCTGTCGTCAGCCCCCAGGCCTCGCCGTCATCCAGGCGGGCGTCAAACCACTGCGCGAGGGTGCGTTGATCGCGCGCGGTCAACGATGGCGCAAAATACTGGACAAGCTGTGCATACAGCCGTTCGATAAACCGCCAGCGCCCGGCATTGCCCAGTGCTTCAAGCTGCGCGTGACTGAGCCGTGCGTGGTCATCCGCCCATGTCGGTGGCGCTGCTGTACGGACAAAGGTGCGCCAGCCAGTGGCATCGCACACCACCCAGGCATGATGGGGTTCGGGCACCTGCCAGGCATCGAGTGGCCCCAGCACCTCATCCAGATGCACGGCGGGGTAGCTGCCCAGCCAGAAGTGCGCGACCAACGGGTCGGCGAAACGCAACAGGCCAGTGCCGCCCAACGTATCGGGCGGCGCGATGAAATGGCGCAGATGCTCTGCCACCACCTTCATCGGCTGGGTGCTGTACAGCAGGCTGACGCTGTTGGCCCAGCCGTTGTCTGCAGTGCTCGCGTGCTGGAGGAGCGTTGAATGCGCGGGGGCCCTCACCAGTATCGGCCCCAGGCCCGACAACTCGGCCCAGCGCGTTCCGGCGTAAAGCGGTACAACCTCCAATGGTTCGTGATAACCCTGCAGCCTGGCCAGGGCTTCTGGCCTGAGCACGCCATCAATCAACAGGTAGTCAGCCGGGCGCTCTGAAATCATGCTTGCTGCGCCCGTGCTCGGGCCTGCTCACAGACCTCGCAGCGCGCTGGAGCGCCCGACAGCGCCTGCCGTTGTGCCTGTACCTGAGGCGCCGACAAGGCACTGACCACACCCGGCAACTGCGGGCTGGCGGGCATAGCGGCAACAGGCGCCCCGCCCAACTGAATGTCCGTGCTGCTGAAGATGCCGCCAGCGCTGATCAACACCTGCTGACCGCCGCCTCTCAGGGCCAGGCAGGCACCTGCATCGACCACCACAGAGCCCCCCGCCGTCAGGTGCACCTCCTGCCCCGCCTCGACCACCAACACCTGCCCGACCTGCGTATGACAACTGTTAGCCACTTGCCGGTAGTCATTGGCCTTGAGATGTACCTTGCGGTCGCCACTGACACGGTGATGCTGCTCAGCATCCAGGACCGTGATGCAGTTGCCTTTCACGGTGGTCTTGCGCTCATGACCGATGTCCAGCCGGCTGTTGTGCTCGATCTTCTGTTCCATATCACGCTGGGCGCGCAGGTAGATCAGTTCCTGGCCCTTGCGATCCTCGATATGCAGTTCGTTGAAACCACTACCGTCCGGCGTACTGCGGCTGCGAAAGACGCTGCGGGTATTGCTTGCCGGCAATTCATGAGGCACGGGATTCATGCTGTTCGGTAGGCAACTGCTGACCAGCGGACGGTCCGGATCCCCCTCCAGGAAAGTGACCAGCACTTCCATGCCCACACGGGGAATGACGACACTGCCAAAATGGTCACCCGCCCACCCTGAGGCCACCCGCAGCCAGCAGCTGCTGTGGTCGTTGTTCTGGCCTTCACGGTCCCAGTGGAACTGCACCTTGATCCGGCCATAGGCATCGCAATAGATCTCTTCGCCTTTCGGGCCGGTCACCCGGGCGGTCTGGCTGCCCGGTATACGGGGTTTCGGATAGGCCTTCGGCGGGCGGTAAAACACATCACAGGGCGTGGCGGTAAAGTGGTTACGGTAACCTTGCGAGAACTCGCCCCCGTCGTCGTGGGTAACGTATTCCTCCAATACCTGGGGCTGCTTGCCTTCATGCTCAATTGAGGTCAGCAGCCATAGGCCGTTCCACGCCTTGCGCGGGTGCTCGGAGAGTTCCAGCAGATAGCCGCTGACCAGCGCAGGTTGATCGCTGTGGCCTTCGGCCTGACGGTAGTCGGCGCGGTGACGCTCCATGGTCCGCTGACTGAGCGGCTTGCCACGCTCGCCCGTCAGGAAGCCGCCGGGGTAGCTGTAGTCTTCCAGGTCCGGCTCTGGAAACAACGCATCCGCCGCAGCCTCGGCCTGCAGCACATAACTGGATTTTTCAAAGTCATAGTCGCGCAGTGCCGTCCGGCGAGTGCGCGCCTCCAGACGGACCTCGAAGCGATTGATCACCGGCTCATCGGCCACCATGCTGCTGTCCTGCTGGTAAGGCGTGGGCCGGCCGAGTTTGGGGAAGAAGGTCTGATGGTCGCTGAACACCACGACATGCCCCTCTGGGCCATGCGCAAAGCGGTAGCTCACGCCCTCCTCGTGGCATAGCCGCTGAATGAAGTACAGATCGGTCTCACCATACTGCACACAGTATTCACGTGGTGAGGCGGTCTTCTCCAGGTGCATCTGGTAGCCGTTGCTGAGAATGCCGTGGTCTTTGAGCACCTGCGCGATGATCTGCTCCAGGGTGCATTGCTGAAAGATCCGGTGATTACGACGCAACGCCAGGTAGGCCAGTTGCGGCACCAGCGTCAGGTGGTAGTGGGTCAGGCGTTTGCCGGACTCACCCCGTGCGATGCGAAACACCTGCCCGTGAATGCCTGCGCCCTGATCATTGAACGCCAGAAATGCCTGCCTGTGCAGCAGGTGCTCAAGCGCCAGATCGGCACGCTCACTGACCAGTTCCACCTCGAAGGCATAGGGTGTGCTGATGGCTTCCTGGCCATTGAACGCCAGCACCTGAAAGTCGTGGTCGACGTCGTTGAACGTCAGGCTGAACGCGGTTTGATTGGCGCAAGCGAACATCCGTTGTTCCTTTCGCAAGTTCAATAAGCAGGGCGCTTGCGCGTACGTAAACGGCCCGAATTCAAGAAGGAAATAACGCTACCAGAGACGTTTCCAGAAGGATGTAGGACGCGTCTGAAAGTGCGTTCCAGCCACACCGCATGCCGCCTGTTTCCCGCGTGAGCTCACGGTCTGCGGTGGCATCACCACCACTGCCCTTGCCAACGCGGGCGCCAGAACGGCACACGGCTCAATACAGCCTGAAGGTCAGTAGCGCTGATGGTTCGCCGTGAGGCATCCAACGCCAACGCGGTGCGCAGGGCCGACCAGCAATGCCTGGGCAGATTGTTCGGCGCACGCAGTGCTCGCTCCAGGCCCTCGGCGCAGGCCTGGGTTGCTGGCAAACGACGATAGGGATGCTTGCCCCCGGCCAACTCATACAGCACACAGGCCAGCGCAAACAGGTCGGAGCGGGCCGAAGGCGCTGCCCCTTCCAGCAATTCAACGGCGGCATACCCTGGGGTCCAGGCGTTGAAACGGGTTCGACTCAAGCGTGCAAGGCCAGGCATCCCTTCCTCGGCGTGCCCAAGGCCAAAGTCGAACAGCCGCGGACCATCGTCACAGAGCATCACATTGCTGGGCTTGAGATCACCGTGCACGACACCGCGCTGGTGTGCATGAGCCAGGGCATCGAGCAGCGGCAAGGCAATACTGCGCAACATGTGCCACGGCAGCCCCAGCGGATGCTCGCAAAGCAGCCTGTCCAGCGTCAGGCCCTGCATCAGCTCCATGCTGATAAAGGCACGCTGGCAATCGGTGTCGACTTCAAAGGTGTACAGGCGCACGACATTCAGATGGTGCAGGTGCCGGGTAAGCGCGAACTCGCTGTACAGCAGCGCTGCGCCATCCGGCGACTCGTCGAGGCTGTCCGCGAGAAACTTCAGCGCGACAGGGGGCGCAGGATCGCCGAACTGTTCATGCAGCAAGTCCCGCGCACGGTAGACACACCCCATGCCTCCAACACCGAGCAGGCGTTCGATGCGGTAACGCCCGGCAACCACATCAGGCAGCGCTTTGCCACGGATGCTGGCAGGCGCGCATTGAACCTGGCCGACAGGGGCAAAGCCCGAGTACAGGCTGGCGTCGCTCTCCGGTTCGCTCATCGACGGATCACCACGGCTGTCAGGTTGTCCTGAGCACTGCCACACAGCGCGGCCTCGAACAACCGTTGCAACGCCATATGCGGTGTAGAACGGCTTAGGGCACTGCCCAGCGTTTCACACCCCAGCGCCTGATAGAGGCCATCACTGCATAGCAGCAAGGTATCACCGGGATAGACAGTGAACTCGAGCATATCCAGCGTCAGTTGCGCCCGTGCACCAACGGCCTGAGTCAGGGCATTCGCCGACGGGTGGGCGCTGGCCTGCTCGGCACTCATCTGCTGCTGCTCAATCAGTTGCTGTTGCAGCGAATGGTCTCTGGACAACTGGTACAGACGCCGCTCTCGCCACAGGTAGCAGCGACTGTCGCCGGCCCAGATGCATGCCGCGCGGCTACCCTCAAGCATCAGGGCAACCACGGTGCTGCCCATGATGCGCTCAGAGTGCCCCTCGGTAACCGTCAGTTCCTGGCTCAGGCGCCGGTTAATCCAATGCAGACACTGGCGTACCGCCTTGACCCGCTCATCAAGGCTCAGGGTCACCGGCAGATCGGCCAGGCTGGTGACGATCAGTTGGCTGGCCATGGCGCCGCGCTCGTAACCGCCCATGCCGTCGGCAACAACCCAGAGCCCCTGCGCGGGGCAATCGAGAAAGGCGTCTTCGTTGTGTTCACGCACCTTGCCAACCTCGGTGTGCCCCGCGCTACAACACGCCCTTTCAGACACCATCAGAGCTGCACCGGCATACGGAAGGTGCGCAACACGCCCATATCAAATGGATTCGGCGTACGTTGGCTCATCAACAGGTAATTGGCTCGCAGGCCGCCAACGTCGGCCTTGAGTACCAGCACATCACGGCCACTGAGGTACTCGGTCTGCATCAGGTCAAACAAGCGGAACAATGACCAAGGCCCCGTATTCTTCTCGATGCCGATCGGCCGTCCGACCGCGCGTTCGAGCACCAGGCTGCTGCGTCCATCCTGCGCATCGGTTGGCCAACTGAATGCCGTTGGCACGATGGGGCCATGGCGGTACTCGACAACCTGATGACCAAAGCGGAACTCGGCCCGGCTCACCGACGGATCAAGGGTGTAGGGTTCAAGCTTGAACTGAACTTCGGGCTCGTTCGGGTTGTGGGCAAAAAAGCTCTGTCGAATGACCTGAAGCGCAGCCATCTGGTCCAGATAGGCATTGGACGCAGGCAAGCTCTGGCCATCGATACTGCGTAGGCGATAGCGCCCCGGATCACCACTGACGAAGGGCCGCATGTAGGTCTCGAAGAAGCGCTCGGCAATCCCCTGGGCTTTGAAGAACTCGCGAAAGTCCACCAACGCGACATCACTGGCACTGTGGGCGTCAAAGGGATAACGCTTGTGGACAGCCTTGCGGTAGAAGCTGTACAGCTCGCTCTGGTAGCGCTGATTCAAGTAGCGGTAGGTATCGTCAAGCACCAGACGCCAGCTGTCCTCGGCCAGTACACTGAACCAGGCACTGACCGGGCGCGGCAAACGCCCCGACGCGTTGCGCAAACTGCTCAAGGCATCGCGCTGGCCAATCATGCGGGCCTTGGCCATGTCGAATGCCGCTTGCTCAGGGGCACTGGCGCGAACCAGGCTGGCCAGTTGCAACTGCACATCGTTAAGGGCTTGCAAGGCTGGCGTCAGGTCGCCAGCCGGGCCATTGCTGCTATCAAGCAGCCGGTGCAGAGGTTCGAAGCGCCGCTGCAGCGCCTGTTTCGCCGTGTCCGGCAACGCCTTGGCCAACGCGCCCTGGGCCTGGCCTGCTGCAGCGACAGCCAGCTTGCCCAACGCACCCGCCTTGTCGCCCACACGGTCGGCAGGCGTCGGTAGGCTGCCCAGCGTGTCTGCAACCAATGCAAAGCGGGTGTTTTCTCGGACTTCTTGCAGCAGTAGCAGCACCGGCGAATTGGCCGAAATCAGCCCGGCCAGCAACTCGGCGGCTTCGCCAGCATCGTTCGAGGGCCGTAACGCCACCCGGCCGAGCGCATCCCCCCAATAGTTGGCATAGTCACGGAAGTAGCGCTGCTCAAGCTCGACCATCAGCCGCCGCAGGTCCATGGCGCTGATATCACTGCCCTCACCCAACACCCAATTGTCCCGCAGGATATCGGTCACCAGGTTAACGCCCTGAGGCGCAAAGTACTGCTGATAACCCTGCTGGGTGTAGAAGCCCGGTATGACATGGTCCGCGCCAACAAACAAACCGCCCTGTGAGCCCAGGTGCTGGCTTAAGCGATAGTCCGGCATGCTCCGAGCCTGCTCGCGCAACACGCGGTAGACCACATTGGCCAGCGACTCGCCACGCAACACATGGCGCGCCTGACCAACCAGCGTGTCGTTGAGCGGGTAGCTGAATGGCCGCGCCAACAAACGTCGCAAATGAGCATTGAGGCCTTGCTGAAGCGCCGTGTTGCCGGAATAACGCACAGACCATTGCGACGCCAGCCATTGTTCGAGCCACGCGGCATCGCGACGCGTCGACAGGTTCAGCATCAGGTAGGCACGCAGATTGTTGAGCAAGCGTGTGCGGTCCTTCAGGCTGCCACGGATCTGCCCTTCAAGTTGCGCTGCCAGCCAAGGCAGCAACCGTTCCTCCAGCTCACGCTCATATGCAGCATCGAGCAGTGGTTTGCTGGCGCGGCCCTGATACAACCCAGTACGTTCAAAGGGTGAGACCTGCGCAGCCTCAGGGAATACCTCGGTTGCCGCAAAGCGCAGGTCAAGCGCCTTGAGCAAGGTTGCCGGGTCATTCGCAGCCAGCGCCTGTGAATCCTGTGCAGCCGATTGCCTGGCCAGTTCACGCAGGTGTTCAAAACGCTCGTGGTTGGATGAAAAACCATTGCTCCACAGCAGCCCGAGCCCGACCAGCACCGCCAACGCGGCGAGGTAAACCGCCCGTTGTCCCCAATGAATACGACGGCGCTCACGCGAGTCCAATCCTGCAAGATCGGCTTCGGGAAAAATGACCTTGCTGAACAAATGATGGATAAACCATGAACGCCCCATGGAGGCAGCAGCTGTCGAATCGACTGGCACGTGCTGGTTTGCATGAGCACTCGGCTGGGCCGGAGCGGTTGCAGCGCTGGTCAAGTAAAAGCCGCGCAAGGGGATAGCAAGCTGATAGCGATTACCGCCAAAGGCCTTCTGAACGAACTCGCACAACCCATCCCCCAGTGCCCCCAACTGATTGGGGAAGTCGAGAATCAACCCGCGCTGCTCGATATCACGCTCCAGGTGCACTCGCTGAATCACCTGGCTGTTCAACCGGTGCAGTAGCGCTTCAAACTCCCCACGCAGTACCCCTGCATCGTTTCCGTCCTGATCGGCGCGCAGTGTACTCCCCAGCACCTGCTGGCTTTCCTCGTGGGTCAACTGACTAAAAAAGGCGTCGAAGCCGGGTAGCAGATCAGCCTTGGTCAGGACCAGATAGACCGGAAAGTCGACCTGCAGCCGTTGATGTATCTCATGAAGTCGACCACGCACCTGTTGCACGGCGGTCGTGAAGTTATCTCTGTCAACGCTCAGCAATACGCCCACCGGCACCGTCACGACCACGCCATTAAGTGGACGATTACGCCGGCGGTTACGTAGCAGGCCAAGCAAGGTAGACCAGGCACCGCCATCGACAGCAGCCTTGGATTGCTCCAGATAGCGCCCGCTGGTATCAATCAGAATGCCGTGATCGGCAAAGTACCAGTCGCAGTGCGGGGTGCTGGAGACATCGCCATTGGCCTTACGGTCAACGCTGTTGAGAGGAAACTCAAGCCCCGACAGCTCCAACAGGCTGGTCTTGCCGCTGGCCGTGGGACCGATGAGCAGGTACCAGGGCAAATCGTTGCGCCATCGTTCGCTACGGCCACGGTAGAGGCTTGACGCTTTCAAGGTACGCAACGCCTGCTTGAAACGGCGGACCACTTCACGCCGCTGCGCATCCATCGCCTCGCGGCTGCTGCGACGTGCCTCGGAATCTTCGAGGGTTTCGGCCAATTGCTTGCGTACGCTGGCGCGCCAATTGCTGAAGACCAGCCCCAGCCCCCACAACAGAAACAACACACTGATGCTCAGCAGACGGGACGTCGCAGGTGCCCAGAGTTTGTAGTCATCAACCGCCAACAGTGGCCCGACAAACCACACCAGCAGCGCCAGGCACAGCACCAGCAAAAGCGACCAGACCCAGGTCCTGGACAACCAGGTACGTATGTTCTCGAAAAAGGTTTTCATGGCATGTCTCTGTATGGCGGTTGAAGCTGAACCGCTGCCGAGTCCGTCGGCAAATAAGGCTGCAGCGCGCGCTCACGCTGTTCGCCGAGTACCCAGGCAAATCCCGAGTACATCACCCCAAGGCTGACCAAGGTGAACATCGCGACCATCCAGGTCGGTACGATGCGCACCAGATTTCGCCGCTGGGTACCCAAGCCTTTCCATTGCGGCGACAGTTCGCGCGGTACATCGCCTCGCAACTGACGGATACGCTGGTACAGGTCATCGCGAATGCCATCGAGCCCCTGCATGCCGCGGTCGGCCACTCGGTACTTGCCCTCAAACCCGAGCGCCAGGCAGAGGTACATCAACTCCAGCATCTGCAAATGTCCGGCAGCCGCTTTCAACGACTGTTCAAGCAGCCAGAAGAACTTCTCGCCACCGAAGGTTTCGTTATGGAAAGTGCTCAGCAGGCTCTTCTGAGACCAGTCGCTATTAACGCCCCACGACGTCGTGACCACTGCTTCGTCGGCCACCGTGCACAGCACATAAGAGGCCATCGAGACCTGACGGCTTTCCACCCCAAGCTGACCCGCACGCTGCTCAAAGGCAGTGACATGGTTCTGCAGGCGTTTGTTAAGTAATGTGAGCTCTTCGCCAACACGGCTCTGTTTGATCCTGATGACCTCGGACAGCAGCTCGGAGGCCGCAGCAACCAACGTGTTGATACTCAGGGTAAAACTGTGGGTTGGGCGCGCAGTGGCGCTGAACACCAGCCGATCAGCAAGCGCCTCGACACGTACCGCGCCTGCCTGGTCGGTCAATGGTGCCCCCTCTGGCAGGCTGCCATTGTGGGAACTGGCAAGAACGGTCAAGTCCTGATAACGGTGCTTTTCTTCAGACATACCGTTCAATTCCTGATCGCCCAGAAAGCCAGTTCAAGTTCGGCAAACTCACCCGACACATGGAAGGCGAAACCACCCGAGCTCTCCAGCTGGGAACGCTCTTCAACACTCAGTTCCAGGATGAAATAGCTCTTGTTGGCGTGAAACGGAATTTGCCGTGGGGCCACCGGCAACGGCCTGACCTTGATACCCGGCAGGTGCAGGTTGACCAATTGTCGAATCTGCTCCACGGCGCCGACCTTGAGGTGTGCAGGCAAACGCTGGCGCAGTTCGTCACCGTCACAATGGGCACTGGCAGCCAGCACAAACGAGGCCGAGTCCAGTAGCGTAGGGTCATTCAGTGGGGAGACCAGAACACCGTATTGGCGCACTTGCAGCTCAAGTTCGATGGCATGCTGCTCAAGCACCATCGACAGCACCTGACGGATGGCATTCATCACGCTGCGAAAGCTGGAGCCCTGGTCACTGTGCTGATAGCGGCTGTCCAGGTGCGGGCGTTTGTGCTCACTGGAGAAGGTTGCAAGGTCCCCGAGCATCGCCAGTAGCGTGCGGTACAAGACCTCAGGATGCACCTGCTCAATATCCAGAAAGTGACGCAACACCAACTCGGTTCGGTTGATTAACTGCAGCATCATGAAGTCCCCCACCTCGGCGCCGCCCACCTTGCCGTTAGAGCGGATCCGCTCCGCCAGGGCGTCCCCTCGATGGGCCAACAGGCTGATGACTTCCTTCAGGCAGGACAACAAATAGCCAGACGCCTGGGCATTGATGAAGGTCGGAACAAAGTCCTCTGCAAGCGTGATGGCTCCATCCGCCGAGGTGTCGAACACTTCGCATATTTTCAATTTCACATAGGCCTGATCGCTCTGTTGCTCACCCAGCAACAAGCGAAAATCCGGACGTGCGCAACTGATCACCCGGCTGGAATCAGCACCGGCATTGGAGTCTGCGACCTCGGTTTCGTAGTGGGTGTAACGCGCCAGCACATCGGATTGTTCCGGCCGGCGCGCCTCGATGTGATGACCCGTGATCAATGGCAATGCCAGGTAGACCGGCGTATTACCCGTACTGGGTGGAACATCGAGCACCAACGGCTGCCCCTCGCCCCCCAGTTCAAACAGACTGCCATCCGGCAAGATGCCGGACGCCTGGCTAATCGCCAGCTTCCCCATCTTGAGAAACTGCTGGTCGATCTCCAATCGCAAAAATCCCCACATGTAACTGCCCAGCAGGTGGGTTCGGCTTCTCATTTGATAGTCGTAGTAACGGTCGTTGTGCTGAAGGTGCTGCGGGCGCAGCAACATGCCTTCCTGCCAAATGACTTTGTCCCTGTTCATGATCAGTTATCCGTGCTTGCTAATGGGTCGTTACGGGAGCGAATACCTGCCTGAGCAAGCACCAGCTCAACCTCGGTCAAGGCCTCTGGCGCGAGAGGAACCACGTAACTCCAGCGGGCTTGCGACAAGTCGCGGTAAGCCGCCACCACGCCGACATAGCGACTGCCCTGTTCGACACTGAGCTTGAGCTCAATGGATTCCCCCGGGCGCAGCTCCAGCTCTTCACTGGCCAACAAGTCCACCGCCAGGCTTTCCTTGGCACGCTCGTAGAGGCTGAAAAAATCTGCGTTCTCAAACGCCACCGGATGTTTGAGCGCCATCAGGCGTACGACGATCGGCGACGGGCGTCCGTGGAGGTCTGGGTTGAGCTGATCGCTGGCGGTCAGTTTCAGGTTCAGCTTGGTCAGGTTCGAATACGGCGAGAGCGATGCACAACCCGCCAACAGCAGCAGTGCCGTCAACGCAGCAATCGTCTTGAAGCATGAAGTCAAGCGAGGCATGCGCATCATCCTTGGTGTGGGTGATGGAGGGTGGTGATCAGGCGGGCCTGCTCTTCGTAGGCACGGGCGAAGTCTCGCGCCAGCAAGCGTTCACTCCACTCGTCATCTCGACACAGCGCATGGTGGTAACGCTCAAAAGCTTTCCAGCGACTTAACGCAGTCGCAAACAGTGGCTGATGCCCCTCACGCTCGAAACACAAGGTCAGCTGTTGGGGCGAAAAATGCTGAAGCGCGCCACGCAATGCCGCTCGCGTTGCCCCAAGCAACGCCACCTGATGTGCTTGCAGTTCGCGAAACGCAAACGCCAGCGCCTGGTCAGCAGGCAGTTGCCCAGGCGTTCCCGGTGACAGCATGAGGCTCAACGCGCCACTGGCATCCGCGGTGTGCTTGAGCGGATTACGGCTGGCCCCCTCCGTGGTCACAGCCAGGCGCAGCTCTCGCTTCAACGCACTGCGCGTATGCAAGCCCTGCTGGATACCGTCGATACTCTGCTTGAACAGCGCCGCAACCTTGAGCGCCAGCGCCTCCCGGCCCGAGTCATCGAGCGCGTTGACATCAACGCCCAGAGCAACGCCAAACTGCGTCCAGAACCCTTCGCTACGCACCTCTGGAGTGAGCGGTAGCTCCTCACGAGCGGCCATGTCCTGCG
Organism: Pseudomonas defluvii; assembly: GCF_001695625.1. GTDB lineage: Bacteria > Pseudomonadota > Gammaproteobacteria > Pseudomonadales > Pseudomonadaceae > Aquipseudomonas > Aquipseudomonas defluvii. The sequence continues at coordinate 21,039 of NZ_MBPN01000056.1, read as the reverse complement.
GCGCCTGAAGCGTCGGTACATGCAGATGCTCATGCGTGATGGAGGCATAGTCCGCACCCGGATGCACCGGATAAGACACGGCCGATCCCTCGTCTAGCCGTTGAAATTCTGCATAGATCTGGTCGTCGTCATCGTCGGAGCCAGACAGATCGAAACCGAACAATGCCCCCTGTGGAATGTGATTGTCTGCCTGCGGGGGACGCTCAGTCGGCCTGGGGTCGTCAACATCAGCACCCACCAGGGTTGCACGGAGCTCGACGTCACCCACGACATACGTAAAACCATGCTCGATTGGTAGCGACTCGCCCGCGCGCAAGCGCTGGCCAGTGTCCTTGACCAACGTGCCATTGGTGCTGATATCGATCAGCATGAACTTACCGTTGTCGAACGTAATCAGCGCGTGCTGCTTTGATAACGTCAACGCAGCACACGAAAGGGGCCAGTAACAATTCACACCCCGTCCGATCACACCGCCGAACGCCCCAAAGGTTCTACTGCAAGAGACTCCAGCGGCAGGCTGGGGTGGATTCAGCCAATCGAAAATCAGTTCCATGATGAGGCTCCTTGCGATCACTTGCCGCGATTGAATGCCTGCGGGTCACCCAACGGGCGATACGCGTTGTCATTGAATTTGTAGTTACCGCTGCAGCCGCCCAGAACAATCAGGACCAGCAACACCGGTGGCCAGTGACGAACAGACATCAGAAAATCTCCTTGAAAAAAGCGTGCAGAACCCCTGTCCTTTCAGGGCTACCGGAAAGAAAAAAGGCGTAAAAAGGTCATGTGCTGCTAACCGTCAAAACCGCCCTGCGGGATGCTCAAGCGTCCGAGTCGATACAACAGGGTGCGGCGTGGCAGGCCGAGTTCGCGTGCCACCAGGGTTTGGTTACCGCCATGCTTGCGCAGGCAATCAAGCAACAATTTGCGCTCAACCTGCTCCAGGCATTCACGCAGGCTACGGGCAGGCGCCTGCGGCAACGTGTCGGTAGTCAAGGTGAAGTGCTCGCTGCACAGCTCACCGCCGTCGCACAGCAATACGGCCCGTTCGACCAGGCCCTTGAGCTCTCTGACGTTGCCCGGAAAGCTGTATCCGCCAAGGCGTTCAAATGCCGCATCCGACCATTTCAGTGGCTCACGCTGCAGGAATGCGCAGGCCTTGTCAGCGAAGTGCAAAGCCAGCTCACGCAAATCACCTTCGCGTTGGCGCAAGGCCGGTAGCGTGATTGGAAACTGCGCCAGGCGGTAATAGAGGTCTTCACGAAACGCCCCTTCACGAACCCGTGCCAATAGATCACGGTGGGTCGCGGCAATGATCCGCACGTCGATCCGTTGCGTCTGATTGGCCCCCAACGGACGAATCTCGCCTTCCTGCAATACGCGCAGCAACTTGGCCTGAAGGGTGAGCGGCATGTCGCCAATTTCATCCAGCAGCAAGGTGCCGCCATTAGCAGCCTCGAACAGCCCTACCCGGTCACTGTTGGCACCGGAAAACGCGCCCTTGCGATAACCGAACAGTTCACTCTCCAGCAGTTGCTCCGGAAGCGCCGCACAATTCTGCGCGACAAAGGCCTTTGATCGGCGCGGGCCATAATCATGAATTGCCCGTGCCACCACATCTTTTCCGGTACCCGTCTCGCCTTGTAGCAATACGGTATATGGGGTGTGCAACACCTTGCTGATCAACTGATAGGTCTGGCGCATTCCGGCACTCTTGCCGATCAGGCCATAAGCACCCGAACAGATCACCGGCTCTGATGCCGGTGGCACATCACTGGAGGACCACAGGCGCCGTTGCAATAGATGCAACTGGCCGAGCACAAAGCGCCCAAGGACGCTCAGGGAACAGGCAAAGCCCTGCAGATCGACAGGCCTGCAACTGGCACACAGCAGAACGCCTGCAACGGCCTGCTGGCGATTGCTCAGCGGCACACACAACAACGAGCGCCATGCCTTGGCGTGCCGTGGAAGAAAACTGATTTCATGGATGCCACCGCTCAGGTCGCTGATACTGACCTCTCGGTTTTGGCACAGCGCAAACTGCAACAATTGCTCACCGTTGTAGTCTGCAGGCAACGTGGCCATTTCCCGAGGCTGGAGTACACCGTCCAGCCACTCTGCACTCAGCCCTAATGTGGTATGAGTGGCATCAAGCAGGTACAACTGGCTCAACTCACAACCACTGAGCGAAGCGGTGGCCCGCACGAAATCGGCCAACAACGCACCTTCGTCTGTCACACGCGACAAGCTGGCAAACTGCGCCAGCACCGCCTCGGCATAGATCAAGGGTTGCGCTACTCGCGTAAACATCTGCGCGCCCTCAGACAAACTCACACACCACGCCTGCGCTATTGTCGAACGTCGCATGCACCCGTGAGAGACGTTTACCTGTGGCCATCGACGCCAGCATACGGTCGGCCACGTGCGGCAACAGGTGCCGGTCAAGCAGATGATCAATCAAGCGCGCACCGCTATCACTCTCGGTACAGCGCTCAGCCAGGTGATCCACCAGGCAAGGGCTGTAGCTGAACGTCAATTGCCGCCTGGTTAAACGCTCGCCCAGGTACTGCAGCTTGATTTCAATCAGCTCACGAAGCACCGTTGCGTCCATCGGGTAGTACGGCACCACACGCATGCGCGCGAGCAACGCCGGCTTGAAGTGCTGACTGAGTGTTGGCCGAATGGCGTCTTCCAGCGCCTCGGCAGTAGGCCGCTCGCCGTGCAGACAGAGTGCACTGATACGCTCGCTGGCCAGGTTCGAGGTCATCAGAATCAGGGTGTTGCGAAAATCGATTTCGCGCCCCTCACCATCATTGGCAACGCCCTTGTCGAAGATCTGATAGAACAGATTCAAGACATCAGGGTCGGCCTTTTCGACTTCATCGAGCAGCACCACCGAATAAGGCTTCTGTCGCACAGCTTCGGTGAGCATGCCCCCCTCGCCATACCCCACGTAACCTGGCGGCGCTCCGATCAGGCGCGAAACCGTGTGTTTTTCCTGAAACTCGGACATGTTGATGGTGGTTATGAACCGTTCGCCACCGTACAACAGGTCGGCCAGCGCCAATGCAGTCTCAGTCTTGCCGACACCACTGGGCCCCACCAGCAAAAACACCCCTGCCGGTGCATCGGGTTTGTTCAGCCCTGCGGCAGTGGCACGCATGGCACGGTCCAGTGCCTGTACAGCCTGCTCCTGGCCACGAATGCGTGCTCGCAGGTCAGTGGCAAAACGAGCGACCTTGGCGTTGTGCTCCCAGGCCAGTTGTGCCAACGGCACGCCCGTCCAGGCGCTGATCACTTCCGCCACCAAACGAGGGCACACCTCAAAGCTGACCAGGCGTTCTTGAGCCTGAGCCTCACACAACGCCTGGTGGGTATCATGAAGTAGCGTTTCCAGCGCCTCGATGCTGTGTTGCTCCGCGGCGGCGTCCTGAGCTTGCTCGTGCATACCGATTTCGCGAGCCTCAGCCAATCGCTGGCGCAGCTCCAGAAGCCGTTCGGCCAGGCTGCGCTGCTCATGCCAACGCTCCGCCAATACCTGCTGTTCTTCGTCCACTTCTGCCAGATGTACCCGCAATGCGTCCAGAGCCGACTGCTCAACAAGCAACCCTGCTTCGGCATCGCGGCGCAACGCCTGATACTGTCGCTTGCCTTCGGCCAGCTTGCCGCGCAAGTGTTCCAGGCGCTCTGGCGCTGCGGCCAAACTGATCCGAACCCTCGCACACGCGGTATCGAGTACATCGACGGCCTTGTCCGGCAACTGTCGGCCGGCCAGGTAACGTGCCGACAATTCAGCGGCAGCCACCACGGCATCATCACGCAGGTAGATGCCGTGGCTTTTCTCATAGACCTGCGCCAGCCCACGCAGAATGGTCACCGCCTCGCTGACCGTTGGTTCATGCAATTGCACCGGCTGAAATCGCCGTGCCAGGGCGGGGTCTTTTTCAAAGTATTTTTTGTACTCGACCCAGGTAGTCGCTGCAATGGTGCGCAACTCTCCCCTGGCCAACGCAGGCTTGAGCAGATTGGCAGCGTCCGCCCCTCCTGTATTGCCACCGGCACCAATCAGCGTGTGGGCTTCATCGATGAACAGAATGATCGGTTTCGGCGAAGCCTTGACCTCATCGATCACCCCCTTGAGGCGGCGTTCGAATTCGCCTTTGATACTCGCACCGGCTTGCAGCAGGCCCATATCAAGCGACAGCAGTTCAACCCCCTGGAGCGCCGCTGGCACCTCTTGGGCAACAATGCGCGAAGCCAGTCCCTCCACGATGGCCGTCTTGCCGACGCCAGCCTCACCGACCACGATTGGATTGTTCTTGCGACGCCTGGCGAGGATATCGACCATCTGGCGAATCGCAGTATCGCGACACAAGACCGGGTCAAGCGTGCCGTCACGCGCCTGCTGCGTCAGGTTATGGGTGAAACGCTGCAACAACGACTCCCCCTGAACACCGGATTTTTCATGGGTAGTGGTGACCTGTTGCGACAGGGCGAATGACTTCAGCCGCTCAACGTTCAACCTGGCCAGCAAAGGCTGGTAGCGGCTACCGGCATAACGTAGCGGGTTACGCACCAAAGCGAGAATCAGGGCGGCCTGCTCGACCTGGCTCTGCCCCAGATCCAGGTTTGCCACAAGCAAGGCGTCCTGCAGCCATTGCACCAGTTCAGGAGCGAACACTGGATTACGCGAAGCACTGTGCTCGGCCTGCACCTGTAACACTGCACTCAGCTCACCCGCTTCGACTTCAGCGTCTCTCAACGCTCGCGCAAGCAAACCGTGCGGACGCTCCAGCAACCCCAATAGCAAGTCTTCAACCAGAACCTTGCTACCACCACGGGAGACACAACACTCAGCCGCGCGTTCAAGGTCTCGGCGGGTTTCGGCGTCCAGGGCCTGGATGAGTTGTTGCAGATCTACGTTAATCATGAGCCTCTGTCCTTAATGAGTTTTACTGCCCAGGGTGACCACGCCGTCAGCGCGTTCAGGCCCCAACCAGCTGGTCCAGCCCAGGTGGCAGACGTTCGATTCACCGATGCGCAGTTCGCGGATTTCCTCCTGGCGCAGCACCAGGCGGATGTCGTAATCCAATGGGTCACGCAGCGTGAACCTCACCAACGCGCACAATGGCTGGTAACCGGCGCCGATCGGCAGGAACTCGTGGAAGCGTGTCCAGTTGAGCTGACGGATATGGATACGAAACTTGCCACTGTGGTCGCGCACCGACTCGCCAAGAACCAGGTCTTCGTCGAACCGGCTATTGCACCGGCCAAGGCCATTACGCTGCTCGTCGAGAATATCGACCCGGCGCTCGATGCATTGCTCGATCACCAGATGCGCATGCTTGAAGTAGTAACGCAGTACCGACTCGATCAATGCAGCAGAGTGCGCCCGCAAGCTGAGCAGGCCGAGGTAAGGCAGCAAGCGCTTCCAGTTCAGCTCCCGAGCCTCGCGAATATCCCGGCCTCCCAGACCGATCAGGGCGAACAATTGCTCGGAAAACGGATCAAGCGCACCGCTCTTGAAACTCGCCCGATAGCGGTACTTGCGCCAGATGGGCAACATCAAGCGCTGCAGGCGATCATGAAAGAGGTCAAGAAAGTGGCGGGTCGCGTTACCCTCTTCACCATCACCCAGTGCCTGCTCACCGTAAAATGCAGGCAGCGGCGAACCGGAACCAAAGAGGCTGATCAGGTTGAACCGTAAACGCGCGCGCAGCTTTCCGTGCTCGTAAAAGAACACCACCTGTTCGACGTCACTGCCGGGAAAACCCAGGCTTGGATTGGCCTGAAACTCCATCTGTTCGTAGAGCTCGTCGTCGCTCAGTTCTGGGTAATACTCCCGCAGCCGGTCGATCACCAACAACACAGCCTGGAACAGCGAGTACTCTCGAATTACCCGGCTCAATCCGGTTAAAGCGGGGGCTGTAACCCCATTCGCGGTATCCATTGGTACACCTCTCCTTGTGTACTTTTCACTCGTAACTCGTGGTACGAATTAAGACTGGCGTAAAGCGCAAAGAACTCGTTCAGCACCGAGGCGAAAACAAAGAGATCGCCCTCGCCGATGTAACCCTCCGGGTCAATGGTCAGTTCAGTACGCAAGCCACGCAGAGGCAGCCCACGGTGTAACCTGTCCACCGGCTGATGACGAATCGACTTGAGCCCTCCCAGCAACCGCTTGCTGACCTTTTCTGCATGCTGGTCGTAGTAACGCGGCAAATCGTAGGTTTCGAGAATCACCTTGAGCGCATCGACGTTGGCGAGTGACAAGTAGTTGAGCGACATGTTGCTGATCAACTTCCAGAGGAAATCGCGATTCAACGGGGGCGCAAAACTTGAAGTCGTTGGTGTGATATTGCGGAAGTTGAGAAACTCGGGGGTCCCTTCACAGGTCAGGCAAATGTCCCCCAACTTGAGGCGACGCGGCAGGTTCTGGTTGGTACAGGTCAGCTCGATAGACAGTGTTTCCTGCACTTCAGCCTGACGAATGGCAAAGCTCAGGTAAGTATCCAGCCCCTCATGCAGCAGCGACGACCGCTGCCGAACACTGTAGTGCGGGCGGCTCTGAGGTACGTCGAAACTGGCGTCATGCTCGAACGACTCAAACAGCACATAGTCCCGATAACCGACCCCTCCGGTACTCCAGCCCGCCACACGGTCGACCGAAAACACCCCGCAGTGCTCAAGGTCATAGCTGGCCGGCAACAACAGGTACTCGTCCTCCTTGCCATCAAGACGAATCGGCAATGCATCGTGGCCAAACAGGTTGGCGATGGGCGTACAGTAGAGTTTCACATTGTCCAGAGTCGGTCGCAGACGCTGGATACCACTCTTGCGAATATCGAAACGCAACTCCAGGCCTCGCGTCTGTGCCAACAGCTCCTGCGGTAGCGTCTGCAGCACCTCAAGACCATCGAGGTCAACAAACAGGAACTTGTCCTGGAATGCAAAATACTCCTGCAAATAGCGATAGCCACGAAAGGTATTCAGCGGATAGGGAATCAGTGCCTCTTCTTCGGCAAACCCTACGGGCTGCACCCGGTCACCGGGTAATTTAAGGTTCAATTCGCCAGCGGCATTGACCAGCGGTTGACCATCACTGTCCAGCGGTACCAGTTCGATATGGTCCAGGTTGCGCAACAGGCTCAGGTAGAGCATCTGGGCGATGTAACGATCATCACCGGTCAGGAACAGCCGCAGCTGCCTCAGGTTCAACTCGCCGACATGCCCCTCGCTGCTCATCTCCAGGCGCAAGCCCAACAGCGCTCCATCACCCTTGACCGAGTAGTTCAATGCACTCAGTTTCAGCGGCAGGACATCGGTTGGGTAACACGTGCGAAAGCGGCATTGCACGCCGTCGACTGGAAGACTTTTCACCCCTGTGTGACGTTCGACCCGAAACGCCGGACCGGGCCGCTCCATGGGCTCGAACTGCAAAATGCTGAAGGCCGGTAGCGGCCGCATGTAGTTCGGCCACAGCAGGTGCATCAAGGAGTGACTGAGTTCCGGAAGCTCGTCATCAAGCTTCTGACGCAAACGCCCAGTAAGAAACGCGAACCCTTCAAGCAAACGCTCTACATCCGGATCCCGCCCGGCCTGCCCCAGAAAAGGCGCCAACGCCGGACTACGGTCGGCGAAACGGCGCCCTAACTGGCGCAATGCTGTCAGTTCACTCTGGTAGTAATGGTTAAAGGCCATGATCTACCCGCCTTTCAGCCTGCTGTGCGAGGACCGCAACACGTGGCGCATACACGACAGTCCTTCTCAAAAGCTTTTCATCCATGATCACGTCACGCTCACTTGTCCGCCGCCATTGATGTGCGCGGAGAAACTGGCCTGCCGCTTGACGCCATCTACGTCAAGCAGCCCTTCAATACTGAAGGACAGCTTGAGTTGATCGTGACAACGCGGCTGGGACACAACACGCACGCAGGAGAGACGCGGTTCATAGGCCTCGATAAAACGCTCGATGGCGCTACGGGCCTGGCTCAGAGCATCGTGCAAACTCAGGCGCATGTCGTTCAGATCAGGGAGGCCATAATCGGATAGCGTTTGCACACTGCCCGCACGGGTACTGAGCATCTTCGCCAGATGGGTGGCCACCGAAGCGGTGACACACGCTTCACGGCTCCAGCCGATGCGCTTGTCAGCCTCACCACTCAACCGCTCAAAAAGGCTGCCGTTTCCATTCATGGCCCTAACCCCGGTTACTCTTTGTCCAGCTTGCCGACCAGCGACAACGTGAAGTCAGCCCCCATGTACTTGAAGTGCGGGCGCACATTCAGACTCACGCGGTACCAGCCCGGCTCACCCTCCACATCGCTGACGATGATCTGTGCTGCTCGCAACGGGCGGCGGCCACGCACTTCAGCGCTGGGGTTCTCCTGGTCGGCGACGTATTGGCGAATCCACTTGTTGAGCTCCAGCTCAAGGTCGGTGCGTTCCTTCCACGAACCAATCTGCTCGCGCTGCAGTACCTTCAGGTAGTGGGCCAGGCGATTGACGATCATCATGTATGGCAACTGGGTGCCGAGCTTGTAGTTCAACTCGGCCGTCTTGCCTTCGGCGCTGATGCCGAAAAATTTCGGTTTTTGCACCGAACTAGCAGAGAAAAATGCGGCGTTGTCGCTGCCCTTGCGCATGGTCAAGGAAATGAAGCCTTCCTCGGCCAACTCATATTCGCGACGGTCAGACACCAGCACTTCGGTGGGGATCTTGGTCTCGATCTCGCCCATGCTTTCAAAGTGATGCAATGGAAGGTCCTCCACTGCGCCACCGCTTTGCGGGCCGATGATGTTCGGGCACCAGCGGAACTTGGCAAAACTGTCAGTCAGCTTGGTGCCAAAGGCATAAGCGGTATTACCCCACAGGTAATGCTCGTGACTGTTGGCGACGGTTTCCTTGTACAAAAACGACTTCACCGGGTTTTCTTCCGGATCGTACGGGTTACGCAGCAAGAAGCGCGGCAGTGTCAAACCGAGGTAGCGCGCATCTTCGGACTGCCGGAAGCTCTGCCATTTGGCGAACTGCGGGCCTTCAAAGTGGTCTTTCAGGTCCTTCAGGTCCGGCAAGCCGGTAAAACTTTCCAGGCCGAAAAACTTCGGGCCGGCAGCCGCGATGAATGGAGCATGCGACATGCAGGCAACGCTGGAGACGTACTGCATCAATTTGACGTCAGGCGAGCTGGGTGACAGGAAGTAGTTGGCAATGATCGCCCCCACCGGCTGCCCGCCAAACTGGCCGTATTCAGCCGTGTAGACATGCTTGTACAGGCCTGACTGCATCACTTCGGGCGAATCCTCGAAGTCATCCAGCAGGTCTTGCTTGGAAACGTTGAGAATCTCGATCTTGATGTTTTCACGAAAGTTGGTGCGTTCCACCAACAACTGCAGGCCTCTCCAGGCAGACTCCAGCGACTGGAAATCGGCATGGTGAAGAATTTCATCCATCTGCCGGCTGAGCTTGGCATCGATCTCGGCAATCATGCGATCGACCATGGCCTTCTTCACCGGCTCGCCGCTATTGTGCGGCTTCAGCAACTCCTCAATAAACGCCGAGACGCCACGTTTGGCGATGCCATAGGCATCATCGTCGGGCGTCAGGCGGGTTTCGGCGATGATGCTGTCAAGAATGCTGTACTCGCTGTTTTCAGGGCTGTTCTGTTGTGTCGCAGTGCTGCTCATGGTGATGACTTCCTTGGCAAATGGGAGGCTCAGGCGTCCTGGGCCGGGGCGGTGTTCAGCCCTAGCTCACCCAGTACACGTGCACGCGACTCATCGTCGGCAAGCACGCCTTCGATAGCCTTGCGAAAGGCCGGTGCGTTACCCAGCGGGCCTTTGAGGGCTACCAGTGCGTCACGTAGTTCCATCAACTTTTTCAACTCAGGCACTTGCTCGACCAAGCTGGCCGGGTTGAAGTCCTTCATCGAGTTGACCCGCAACTGCACAGCCAGCTCATCAGTGTCGCTGTCGTCCTGCAGACGGTTAGGCACACTCAGCGTCAGGCTCAGCTCCTGCTTGGCCAACACTTCGTCGAAGGTCATTTTGTCGATACTGATCGGCTTGCGATCCTCAACCTTGCGCTCGTCCACTCGCTGGGTATAGTCACCGATCGCCATCAACTTCAGCGGCAGTTCTATCTCCTCCTGAGCCCCGCCTGTAGCAGGCTTGAAGGTGACGTTGATGCGCTCCTTCGGCGCTACCGAGCCTTCTTTGGCCATGGTGTTTCTCCTTTCGGTTGCGGCCCTTGGGCCTATTCGAGTACCACTTCAAGATCGAGATGGCACAGCCGTCGATAAATCTCGTCCTTGCGCTCGCGGACGGCATGGTTCTGCGGCAACAACTCACAGCAGCCGTGCAGCAGGTTCAACACCTCGAGCACAAGGTCAGGCTCCCAGGCATGCACGCCCGAACGCTGGAGTTCCTGGTCGAGGGTTTCGAGCTGTGTCTTGGCCAACTCGTATTTCTTGGCCATGAAGCACAGTCGAGCCATGCTCAACTGCCAAAAAAAACGCGTGCGCCCTCCATGGGCACTTCTCAAGCCTTGCTTGAGATGGTGTACGGCAGCCTTCAGCCCCTCCTTGCGCAGGATGGGCTGGGCAGCCTCCAATGCGTCTTCCCATTCAGGTTGATCGCTACCGACTTCAACCTTGCGCGGCACCTCGGTACTGTGCAAATGAGGTATCACCTGCGCACTGATCCAGCTACGAGTGGCAGGGTCGGCAAAAGGTGTACTGTCGTAAAAACGCAATTCGACTACGCCTGGCAGGCGCTGCAGCAACAAGGCAAAGTGAACTTCCACTTCACGCATCGCCTGCTCAGCACCTAGCGCCTGCAGGCACTCCCAGACCAGGCGCTGGCCGTCGAACCAGAATGGCGCCTTGGCCAGGCTGGCCTCCAGTTCAAGCAGAAGATCAGCGTACTGCCCCTGCTCAAACTGCTCCTGATAAGCTCTCAACTTGTCGCTCGGCAGCCCGCGCAAAGCTGTGACCTGCTCGGCATTGCGCTCTGGCATTACATCAATCGGCAGCCACAACAACGTACGGTTCAGGCGCAAGGCACGAAGATCAGTCGCTTTCTGACGCAGCCACCAGGCACACAGCGGACGTGCACCCTCCTGCTGTGCACGCAGCGCTTTGTGGGCATCCTTCTCGTTGTCAATCGGTGAGCCGGGCGTAAACAGCTGTGCCGCCGCCTGTTTGACCTGAGCCACTACCGCACCGACAGTGCCGGCCTCATGCCGATCATCGTCGGCACGCTTAAGCATGCTGTTCAGGCGTCGGCAGACAGGTAACAGCAACGGTGCGTCGTCACCCAGGTGTACCGTCAGCGCCTTTTCCAAGCCCTCCAGATGCTCAAGCACGCAGCGGAACAGTGGTTGCTGCTCCTTGACCGGAATCGTCTCGCTCAAAGCCTGATCAAGGCGCGGCACCAACCAACGCATGGCGGCACTGCGAGTACGCAGCTTCTGTGGATGAATATCCGTCCAATACTGCTCACAGAACACACGCAACAAACCAATGCCCGCCAGAAGCCCCGGAAAGGCTTCACGCTGATACAAGGCCCACGTCAACCAGACCGCAACCCGCAGATCCTTGGACTGGTCACGCAACAGCGTTTCACTACGCTCAAGCACTGCTATCCAGTCGACCTGACCACTCTCATGCATGGACTGCGCCTTGCCCAGCTCAGCCTCCAGCGCCTCGAACTCAACCGAAAAGCGCACATCCTCTCCCGCAAAGCCCCCTGGTGAAACAGAGCGCTTGGCAAGTTCAAGATAACGAGCAGAAAGTTTAGATGAGTACGACATCCACCAACTTCATAAAAAGGAATCAATCGTCTGAATGCACGTAACTGCAAAACTGAGCGGCAAAACTGAGCGGACTGATTCTTAAAAATAAAAATAGCAACAAGCAGGCACTAGGCATGCCAGTAAAAAATATCAACCTGAAAGTAAAAAACCTGACACCGAAATGAATATCCCCCCAATAGATATTTCCTTAAAGAGGACGATTCCCATGGAGCTGTAGGAATTTTCTTTAAATCAAAGGAAATACCTAAGAAAATGCCGCATGACCTCCCCTGACACAGCGCTGCGCGGTTCGCCGAGCCAGTGGATAACCTGCCCCGCTAACACTAGCGAATGACTGCGCCACGAGGGCCGCTGGCAATCAAATGGGCCCCGCAGGCGGTTTTCATGCCATCGAGTGCAACGGGGACACCCTCAACGGAATAAGTGCTGCTGCCTTCGACTATCGGAAAAATACCCTTGCAGAGCGGGCAACTGACATTGTGACCAACGCCCGCAATGGGCTTGCCGTTGAGGTTAGTGTGGGTAAAGGCCTCAAGTACAGTACCACCATGACTGGTGGTGTCGCCTAAGCGGATGATGTCCTTCATCGTGCCACCCCCTTTCTTACGAAGTTATTCCCTATTAATTGTGCGGCGGCAACATCACGTAACAGGCTCTGAATGCCTTTGTGCTGCGCACGCCAGACGATCTCGCCTTGCTGGTTGGTCAGTTCCTGCGGGGTACCGAGGAGGTCGCTGCATAACAGCTTTTTGAGCATGAGCCTGAGCCTGATCCACTGGTACCAAGCTCCCCAGCGCGTAAAAGGTTATGAGTCATGTGGTGATTTTCGTAGTAGCGAGCCAAATGGTACGTCTCCCCCATCAGCCTTAGCTTTTACCACGAAGAACTAATTTTTTATTTAACAGAATAATATCCACATGCTTTTTTTCCGAAAAACACTCAATCAAATCCTGCAAATGCACATGCTCAAGTTTATTTTTTGAAATCTCACGAGAAGCTCTAATGAAAAATTCACCAAGCGACTTAATAGTTTCAGAATCAGCAATTATTGAAACCTCGTCAAGCCGAACAAGCTGATCCGAGCCTAACACAGTACCGTAAGCCGAGAATTTTTTTAATTTTTTCATAGATCAAAACCCTTCCCTCTCAAATATTCCTTCTCTTTACGCGTCAACTCTGAAATCCCACCCCGCGAACCATGGCTCTGAGTACCATCTTTGTTTATCACAATTTCATTACGCCTCGAGTTGCACTGACAGTGAGCGTGGACCTGCTGATTTGTATTTTCCACATGAGGGAGATCAATACGAATCCGACCACCACCTACTTGCTGCCACCTCCCCGACCTTGCCAACCCAAACGGATCAATCCAAAAAACCGGATTCGGCGCATACACATACAGGTTCAGCCCACCTGCATAACCAATCGGGTCCTTGCTGATGAACCGTCCGACCAAGGGATCATAGTACCGATAGCGGTTGTAGTGCAGGCCGGTCTCATGGTCGTGGTATTGCCCCTGGAACCGTAGCGGGTTCTGGATGCCTTTGTGCTGCGCCCAGTCCGAGCACTGCACCTGGGTTTCGCCCCAGGCCTTGTGCTGCGCACGCCAGACGATTTCGCCTTGCTGGTTGGTCAGTTCCTGCGGGGTACCGAGGTGGTCGCATTGGTACCAGAGCAGTTCGGAGAACGGCTCGGGCTCGGGTTGGGTGGCCCACAGCGGGTCTTCGTCGAGGCGGTAGTGGTCGCTGTACACCGGCTGTTTGTGCAGGCTCATGTTTCCCAGGCGGATGGCCTGCACCACGGGTACGAAGCTGCCCGGTTCGTAGAGGTAGTGGATGATCCGCCCGGTTTCGCCGGCATGGCGCACGGGGCGGTGTTCCCAGGCCAGGGTGTCGCCGTCCCAGCCGTACAGGGTATAGCCACAGTCGTAGTGCTGCTGGCGTTTGATCCGTTCGTTTTCGTTCCAGCCGGAGCCGGCCAGCGGGCTTGGGGTGAAGTGTGCGACCGAGCATTTGGACAGGCGCCGACCAAGGGCGTCGTAGGTGTAGTCCACCCGCAGGCGTTGGTCTTCGAATTGCACCAGGCGGTCGAACAGGTCCCAGCGCAGGCGGCTGTGGTCGCCGGTCTGCCAGCGTTCGACCAGGTTGCCACGGGCATCGTAACGATGGTGTCGGCCGGCGTATTCGCGCAGCAGGTTGTCCACCAGTTGCGTGGTCCGCGGGTTGGCTTCCAGCGGGGGTTGCGGCTGGCCGTGGGTGTCGTCGAGCCGGTTGCCCGCCGGGTCGAAGGCAAAGGTCTCGCGGCCATGGCGGGTGGTCGCGCTGAGCAATTGCCCGACCCGGTCGTAGTGGTAGCGCTGCGGACCGCGACGGCTGTCGTCCAGGTGGGTCAGTTGGCCGGCACGGTCGTAGTGATAGTCGCGTTTGAGCAGGGTCTGTTGGCCGCGCTGGAGCGTTTGTGCCTGCAGGCGCCCCATCGGGTCCCATTGCTGGGTGTGCAGCAGTTCGTTGCCTTGCTGGCGTTCGATCTCTCGGTGCAGGTCGTCGCGCCGGTAGTGGAGCAGTTCGTGCGCGTCCAGGCGCAGGGCCAGCAGGTGGCCGCTGCCGTAGGTCAGCCAACTGACCCGGTGGCCGTCCGGGCGGACGGTGGCACAGCGTTGGTTGAGGGCGTCGTATTCGTGCTTCCAGACGGCTACCGTCGGGGTCTTCAGGTCCAGGTAGTGCTGGTGTTCACGGGTCAGGTTGCCGGCCAGGTCGCGGAACCATTGCACGCGGCTGTGGGCGTTGCTGGCCATGATCAGTTGGCCGTTGCCGTCGTAGGCGTAGGTTTCCCGCTGTTCCTGGGTGCCCAGCCGGGCGCGGCGTTCGAGCAGCCGGCCCATGGGGTAGAATTCAAGGTCGGTGAGGTGCTCGCCGTTGACGATGCGGGCCAGGCGGCCTGTGTCGGCGGCGTATTGGTAGCCGAGGGCCTGGCCGTCAAAGCCGGTTTCACTCAGCAGGCGACCGACTGGGTCGTAGTGAAACGTGGCGCGCCGGCCGTTTTCGTTTTCCAGGCCGGTCAGGCGGCCGAGGCGGTCCCAGTGGTAGCGCAAGCGCTGTTCGTTGCCGTCGACCCGTTCGGCGATCAGCCCGGCACCGTTGTACTGCCAGGTGGTACAGCGGTCGAGGCCATCGACATGGGTCAGCAGGCGCCCCTCGGCATCGCGGGCGAAGCGCTCTTCGCTGTTGTCCGGGTGGCGGATCAGTACCAACTGGCCAGCGGCGTACTGGTAGTCAGTGTGCTGCCCGGCGGCGTCACTGAAGCGGGTCATCTGCCCCCGTTCATCGTAGGCCCAGTGGCTGACCTTGCCGGAGCAGTCGGTGTAGCGCGTGAGTTGGCCGGCGGCGTTGTAGGCGAAGGTTTTCTCGTTGCCATTGGCGTCGGTGACCCGCGTCGGCAGGCCCGCCAGGTTGTAGGCGTACTCGGTCTTGTTCTCCAGCGGGTCGGTGGTTTCGATCAGGTTGCCCCGGGTATCGTAGTCACGCAGCCACTGGCCACCTTCGGCGTCGCAGACCTTGGTCAGTTGGTTCAGCTCGTCGTAGGCGTAATACACCACGTGGTGGTCGGGAAGGATGTGTTCGAGCAGGTTGCCGTGGCGGTCGTAGCCGTAGCGGTCGTTGCTGCCGTCGGCGTGTACATGGCGGATGACATTTTTCGCGGCGTCACGGAACAACCACTCCGAGCGCCCGTCGGGGTGGCGGATGCGGTAGGTGTAGCCCTGGCGGTCGAGGTAGTGCCAGGTTTCCTGGCCGTGGGCGTCGGTGACGTAGGTCAGGCGCAGGTGCGGGTCCCAGGTCAGGCGGGTGTCGAAGCTGCCGTCATCGGCCCATTCGCGCACGGCACGGGCATCGGCGCCCTCGCCCTGCCACTGCAGGTTGAGGCCGCGCCCGGTGCGGTCGGTGTAGCGGTTGAGCAGGTGCTGCTGGTACTGGTAGGTCCAGGCAGCGGCGTGTTCGTCCTCGGCGTGCACCAGATCGCCAGCGTCATCGTAGTGGTAGGTGCAGAGCCGCCGCTGGGCCACGCCGTCGCGGTATTCCCAAAGGCTGCGCAGGCGGCCTTGGTCATCGAGTTCGGTGCCCAGGTGGCGGTGCAGTTGCGAGAGGTCATCCTGGTAGGTGTACAGGTCGGACAGCCGCGCCGCCTCGCCGTACCGGTGCTCGTAGCGCAGCAACAGCCCAGCGCCGCTGCGCAGCAGCACGTTGTTCAGCCGGTAGTGTTGCCCGTGCTGTTCGTAGACTTCCTTGCGTTCATGGCCGTAGATCAGCACCAGCAGGCCCTTGCGGGCGTGCATCAGCACGCGGTTTTCCACCCCGTCGACGTGCGCCTTGCCCACCTTGGGCAACGGGTAGGCGTGGCTGCGACCGTCGGCATCGTGGTACAGCAGGCCGTCGTCGACGCAGTCGAAGCCGGTGGTGAAGGCGCTGATCCAGCGGGCACCGAGCAGGCCCTGGTCATAGGCCGCCAGCCGCGAGCAGTAGGTGCGGGTCCAGTTGATCGGATAGGTGCCCGGCAGGCTGAAGTCGGTGTGGCTGAGGGTTTCGGTGCCCAGGGCAAAGCTGATGCTGTTGCAGGTGCCGCTGCACGCGCCGTTTTTTCGCGGGTTGGGGTTGGCCGTCACCGGCGCTTGCTGGCGGGTGGTTTCCAGCAGGCCGTTAGGGAGTTGGTGGCGCACCTGGGTAACGCCATGGGGTTTGATGTTGATGCTCTGGCCATGACGGCGGCGATGCCGCCAGAGGCTCACGGCCTGCTCCAGGCGCTGCAGCAGCCAGGCCAGCGTGTGGGGGCTGCCCGGGTCGGTCTGAGTGCTCAGTTGCTGGCGCAGTTGCGGGCCCATCGCACGCAGTAATCCGACCTGACGCAGGGCATGGCTGCGGGCCTGTTCGGGCAGCAGGTGCTGCGCCGCGGTGTTGCTCACACCTTTACCGGCGGCCTTGTAGACGCTGTAGGCCGCGTTCAGGGCGTTGTCGATCGACGCCAGCGGATCATGCAGCAATTGCTGGCTGGCACGGTGCATCTGGTGCCCGGCCAGGTGCAGATCTCCCTGGGCGTCGAGCGTGGCCGTGACCACCCGCTCCAGGCTGCCGGCGATTTCTTCCAACAAGCGTTCGCCAAAGGTGCTGGCATCGTCGAGCAAACCCGGCAGTTTGCCCCGAGCCTGGCTGACGAAGTCATCGAGGGTGCCGGCCAGGGTGCTGTTCAAGTGCCCCGCCAGCAGCCCGACCAGCGCATCGCCGAATGCCGCCGCCGGGTTGTTGCGCACCTCCTGACGCAGCAGGAACAACGCCGGACGCAGGCTCATGCGCGCAGCGGTCATGCCCGGTGGCAAGGGCATCATGCCGATCAGGTTGATGCCCAGGCTGACCCAGTCCAGCGGGTCGGGCGGGTCGCTTTCCATCAACGTGACGATGTCATTCAAGGCATCGACCAGGGCAATGATATTGCCGGTGATCGGCAGGCCTGCGGCCGCGTTCTTCAACCGCTCAAGGGTAACCAGGCCGCCGCTGATCGATTGCAGCCAGGCATCGAAACGCCCGGCGCTGAGGCCGACGTCTTCAACGGTCAAGGTATTGAGCGGGACGACCGCGATCTGCGGTTCGCGAGGGGGTAGCGTGGAGGTAGGACCGGTCATGAGGTGAGCTCATCCTGGAGCACGTTGTGAATGGAGTCGGGTGGCAAGATGTCAGGGGAAATCTCACTGGCCGCACGGGGTAACAATGCCCCGATGTGCGGTTTGAGTGCTCCGCTCTGCAGTGCTGGCAGTACCGGATCGAGCAGCATCTGTACGTCGCTCAACGTCGCCTCGAGCGCAGGTATCTCCTGCATCCACTGCGGCCTTTCGACCAGGCTTGCATCGAGCCAACTGCTTGACGGATCCGGGCCAAACTGCACGCTTCCCGGCCCAGCGGATGCTCCCGAAGCCCCCATGAATCCGGTCTCATCCAGGCATCCTTTCAGCGGCTTCCCCATCGCATCCGCCACCTCGAACCCGCCGGCCTTGATGCCTTGACGGCTGGCATAGCGGTTAAACAGCTCGAGGCTACCCTGAGCCGATAGCGGCGAAGTCGGGAACACTGCAACATTGGTTTTGGGGCTTACGTGAGCAAAGTTGCTGGCATGAGCGCTGTACTGACCACTGGTGGCATGGGTAATACCCGACGCGTTGTAGGTGGTAGCACTGCCGCCGCCCTGGATCACCAATTCCGTCTTGGCCTTCAGGGTGATGCGTTCAGCTGTCGCCGTGACATTGAGTTTTGCCAACAGGTTGATACTGTCCCTCAGGGCTCGCACGTCGATATCACCGGAGGCTGCGACCAGGCGCCAACCCAGGCTCTGCACGAACAGGCGCATACCTCGGCTGGCACTGACCAGCAGGCGCTTACCGATCGCCAGGCTGGTGTGTTCGGTGCTACTCAGCGCCAGGTGCTCGCCGGCAGCCAAGTGCATGGAGCCTGGTGTGGTCAACGCAATGCCGGCGGGGCTGGCCAGCACCAGGTGCGGCTCGACAAACTCTGGAAATATCTCGCGAGCCTGAGTGGTTGGCCCTCGCCCGGATATTCCTTGGTGCTGTCGCTGCAACGCTTTGGCGACTTCGTCCTGATCGCCATGTTCCTGCGCCTGCACATCGCGGGCTTGGTCGGCAAAGCCATCCTGTTGGTCGCTGGCTGTGGCCAGGCGATCTACCGTTTCCGGCAGGTCTTTGTGGTGTTTGCTTTCATGTGGCCGCGGCTCCGTGGTCAACAGTAAGCCGGCGGCGGCACGGACGGCACCGTGGCGATCCGTACGCAGCTCAAAGCCCTCCCCCCGCGGCTTGCCACCCGAGGGCCGGGGATGGGTAAGGTAGCCGAGGTTCAGCGCGCTGGCCCCGTGGTCACTGCGCAGTGCAATACTGATCTCTCGGGTGGTGTCGTCAATGCGCAGCTCGTTGCTGCGGCTACCCTTGTGCTCCTTGCTCTTGACCGTCGCGACGGTCTTGAAGTCAGGTAGCCGGTAAGGCGGAAGATGAACGCCATGAAACAGGCAACCGGTGACTAACGGCCTGTCAGGATCCCCCTCCTGGAAGCTGATCAATACTTCCATGCCAATACGCGGCAACGAGATAGCCCCGAAACCCTGACTGGCCCAGTTGGAGGCCACACGCATCCAGCAGCTGGTGCGCTCGTCGGCCTGGCCTTCACGGTCCCAGAAAAACTGCACCTTCACCCGCCCATAGGCATCGCAATAGATCTCCTCGCCTTCGGGACCGGTGACAACTGCGCTCTGCGTGCCGAACAACCTCGGTTTGGCGTGCTCAAGCGGTGGACGGAATGGGGTATCCCAAGGCGTGGCGACGAAGTGATTACGGTAGCCCTGACGGAAACCGTCGGGGTCGGCGTCGAAATCACTGACGATGGCTTCTTCGAGCACCTGAGGCTGTCGGCCTTCATGGGTGATTTCGGTCAACAGCCACAGGTCGTTCCAGGCCGGGTTGCCATGCTCGGCCAGGCGCAGGAAGTGCCCACTGGCCAGCGAGGGCTGATCACTGTCGCCGTGTGCTTGCTGGTAATCGCTACGATGGCGCTCCAGCGCTCGCTTGGCCAGCTGAGCACCCTGCTTGTCCTGATTGAACCGTCCTGGGTAGCCATAGTCCTCAAGGTCTGGCCTGGCCTCGCTTTCGGCCTTGCCCTCCCGTTCGAGGCGCGGTGTCTTGAAGTCGTAGTCACGCCGCGTGACGCGGCTGGTTCGCGTCTCTACCCGCAGGCCAAAATGCTTGATCACGGGGACTTCAGCGACCATGCCCGTGTCGGGCTGATAACGCACAGGAGCAAGAACCGGAAACACCGTCTGATCATCACCGAACACCAGCGTGTGCGCTTCGACGCTGTGCTGAAAGTGATAGTGCAAACCGACCTCTTCACTCAGGCGCTGGATGAAATGCAGGTCAGACTCGGCGTATTGAACGCAGTACTCGCGCTCGGGATAGACCCCACTCAGGTGAAACCGATAGGTGTTGCTGAAGATGCCGTGCTCTTCAAGCACACGAGCAATGATTTGCGGCACCGTCAGGTGCTGAAAAATGCGTTGGTTACTGCGGTGCGCCAAATAGGACAGACGCGGTCGCAGCGTGATCCGATAGCGCGTCAGGCGCTTACCGGCATCGCCCACGGCAACGCGGTAGATCTGCCCATGTATGCCATGCCCATTGGGCGAAAACTGCAAAAAAGCAAGCTTGTGCAACAGGCCCTCCAGATCGAGCGAGGGTCGTTCACTGACCAGTTCGAGCTCGAAGTGAAACGGCCGGCTGATCGCCTCCTGCCCGTTGAAGGACAGCACCTGAAGGTCATGTTCCAGACCTTCTATGGTCAGGCGGAAATGCGGTTGATTGGCCGGTGCGAACATCCAATGTTCCTCCGTCAGGGTATCGGCAGCGCCAGGCAGTGCGCAGCGGGCGACACGAAGGCTGACCGCTGCGCAGTAAGATCAATCAGCCTTAGCCGGCAACCGGCGCGCGCCAGTCATCAGAGCCGGAGGTACCCGAGACCTCATGCGTCCAGGTGATCTTGCGGTAGGTGAAATGCACGTCTTGCAGATGCGTGAAATGCGCGTTGCTTGGGTCCTGGCAGTTGTGCATGTAGTCTTTGATATAGACGATGATCGCGTCTTCCAGGGTGGTGGTGTAGTAATGCTCCTGGGTGCCGGACGCCGAGGTGCGGTACCACTTGATCTCGACCTTTCTAAGCACCTCACCGGACGTCAGTGCCGCCAGCAGCAGCGGCGAAGCCTTATCGAACACTTTGGTGACGACTGCGGGCTTGTGTACGCGCTGACCTGTAGGCTGGCCAGATTGCGGGTCACGGGGAATGATCACTTCGTGCTGGAAGCCCTGAACCATGACCTCATGCTCATGACCTTCCTGGTAGGTGTTGCCGACGGAATCTGCGGTAAAGGCACTGTCCGTAACCAGGCCTTGTTTGGTGCCCACGACGGACATGTATGCAGGAGTAGCCATTGGTATTTTCCTTGCTAAAAAGTCATTAAAACCGTGGGCGAAATCCGCCCCACGACGAAATGACTAATGCCAAGGATCGTGCCAACTTTTTAAAATGCTTTAAAATCATAAGCTTAAAAACAAACCAAACAGAACTGGTCGTTTTTTGCACAAATAATCAGGAAAAAGTGCGCAAGAAGTTGCGCAGTGCTGCGCAACTTCTT
>NZ_MBPN01000055.1 GCF_001695625.1 Pseudomonas defluvii | reverse complement strand
GCCGACCAGCTGCAGTGGCAGTAAGCGACGCAGCTTAAACTCGCTGAAAAACTGTCTTGACCGATGGGTCCACTTTAGAGCACTACAAGTTCAGCGAAGGAAAGCCCCTCTACGCCTCTCTCTTCGTGGGCCGGTCCTACGAACTCGACGCCAACTGATCCTCCTGCAAGCAGCCCGGGGGAACCGGGCTGCGATCTCTTCTCTCGACGTGCTTACGGCACAATCACCCCGCCGGCATCATCGCCGAACTGCCACTGGCAAAGCACAGCCCTGTCATTCCCTTCAGCTTGCCTGAAGCTGGGATAAGTCAAGGTGCTGTTATGCTGTGCCCCTGTAATTCATCAAATGATCGATGCCATGACTACGGTAACCGTCCGGGCACCCCACCTTTACGATCTCTTGGGTTGATGATTCTGGTGTGTAGCACTAGGGGCTGAGCTTCATTGCAGCTAAAGATGACATTTCATCCTGTCTGATCTACATTCTAGCCGTCCATCTGTCTCAGGCGATCTTCATGCTGACTGGCTTCAATCATCTCACTCTCGCCGTATGCAGCTTGCCCCGCAGCATTGCCTTTTATGAGGAAACGCTGGGCTTCAAATTGTCTGCGCGCTGGAAGACTGGGGCGTATCTTAGCCTGGGTGATCTCTGGCTCTGTCTCTCTAGTGATAGTGTGCGCGCAGAAGACATGCAACGTAATTACACGCACTATGCCTTTTCTATTGATCAGAAAAACTTCGCCGAATTCTCCCAACGTCTGCGTGAACTGAATGTTCCGCTTTGGAGGCAAGACAAGAGTGAAGGTGACTCTCTCTACTTCCTTGACCCAGATGGCCATCAACTGGAAGCTCATGTTGGTGATTTGAAATCACGATTGGCTACATGCCGAAGTCACCCTTATAGCGAGATGGAGTTTTTCGACTGACTGTCCCTCGCAAACGCTGCTGAATATCCGACATGTTTTTCAGGATTCAAGTGCACTGTTCAACGTCTGCAGCCCTCATATCGGCTCAAGCTAGCATCCATTTGTGCGGCAGTAGCTCTGTAATTTCACTAGCCCGCTGCGTCGGCAGGCGCGTGAGAACGTCCTTCAAGTAAACATACGGATCATGCCCATTCAGCCGTGCTGACTGGATCAAACTCATGATCGCCGCCGCCCGTTTTCCACTGCGTAGCGATCCTGCGAAGAGCCAGTTCTTGCGTCCAAGAGCCCAAGGCCGGATCTGGTTCTCTGCCCAGTTGTTGTCTATGGGTACGGCCCCGTCATCGAGGTAGCGCGACAGCGCTACCCAGCGTTTCAGGCTGTAATCGAGGGCTTTGGCCGTGGCTGATCCATTGGGCACCAGGTCTCGCTGGGCCAACATCCAGTCATGCAGTGTTTTGATGATCGGCACCGCCATTTCCTGGCGTATTCGCCAGCGGTCTTCATCGCTCATGTCCCACGCTTGGCGTTCGACCTCGTACAAGCCGCTGATCGAGTGCAGGGCCTGTTCAGCCAGCTGGCTTTTATTCGCCACGTGCAGATCAAAGAACTTGCGACGGGCGTGGGCCATGCAGCCGATTTCAGTGATGCCTTGCTCAAACCCGGCTTTGTAGCCAGCGAAGTCGTCGCAGACCAGCTTGCCGTTCCAGTCGCCCAGGAAGTTGCGTGCATGTTCGCCAGCACGGCTTGGGCTGAAGTCGTAAACAACCGCTTTGAGCGCCGAAAACGGCGTCGTGCTGTAGGCCCAGACATAGGCCCGGTGGGTTTTCTTCTCGCCTGGCGCAAGCATCTGTACCGGTGTCTCGTCGGCGTGGATCACGCCCTGTTTCAGCATAGCTTCATGCAACGCATCGACCAGCGGCTGGAGTCGCACGCCGGTTTGTCCAACCCACTGCGCCAAGGTCGAGCGAGCAATCGCCAGCCCGGCGCGGCCAAAAATTTTCTCCTGCCGGTACAGCGGCAAGTAGTCGGCAAACTTGGCCACCATCACGTGGGCCAACAAACCTGCGGTCGGGATACCTTTGTCGATAACCTGGGCTGGCACCGGCGCCTGAATCAGGGTTTCGCACTGACGGCAGGCCCATTTACCACGCACATGTTGCTCGACGGTAAACACGCCCGGCGTGTAATCCAGCTTCTCGCTGACGTCTTCACCGATGCGTTGAAGTTGGCAGCCACAGGCGCACTGGGTGTTTTCGGGTTCGTGACGAATCACCGTGCGTGGAAACTGCGGCGGCAAGGGCGCACGTTTCGGGGATTGCCGTGGTTCGGCCTGTGGCGCAGCTGGGAGGAGCTGTTTTAGCTCGGCCTCAATAGCTTCAAGGTCTGTGTCGAGCAGGTCATCCAGCAAGCTGCTTTGCGCCGGGCTGATTTGCTCGCTGCGCTTGGCAAACTTGTGGCGTTTGAGCAGGGCAATTTCGTAAGTGAGCTGCTCAATGACGGTTTGATCGTTTTGGATCTTCCTGCTCATCGCCTCGACCTGGGACTGCAACTGCAACGCCTGTGCCGCCAAGGCGCGAAGCTGTTCCGGGGTCATCTGGTCGAGGTTGGGCGAGAAAGTCATGCCGCCGATTGTGCCAGAGCAGGCGCAGGGCGACGACAAGTAGACCGGCCAAATGGCCGGCGTTTACAGCATGCTAATCACACCGCCGGCGCCAACACGCTGCCACGGCAGGCCCAGAACTAACGCCTGAAGTTGGTCGTTATCGAGTTCGACCTCGCAGCCATTGCGAATACCGGGCCAGTGGAACTTGCCTTGGTTCAGTCGACGCGCTGCAAGCCAGACGCCGACGCCATCGTGCACTAGCACTTTCATCCGGTTAGCCCGACGATTGGCGAACAGATAAGCGCAGTGCGGCTTCGCCGCACCAAACACCGCGATCACCCGGGCTAATGCGGTTTCGGTACCGGCGCGCATGTCCATCGGCTCGGTGGCCAGCCAGATCGCATCAATGCGGATCATTGAGCGACAGCCCGGATAAATTGCGCGCATCCCTCGGGATCTGAGGTTGGCCATTTCACCGTGATCACTTGCCCGGCCATGGGCAATTCGATGATCACTGACATTTCGACTGGCCGTTTAGGTGCGGCTTTTAGCGGGACGAAGGCCGGCAGTGAGGTCGCTGCGGGCTGATCTCGATAGAGCGGCATCCATTTGCGGATGACGTTGGCATTGATGCCGTGGCTGATGGCGACACTGGACACCGTCGCGCCAGGTTGCAGGCATTCCTGAACGACCTGAGCTTTGAATGGTTTCGGATAAGAGCTTCGTTGGCGCATGAAAATCCTGGCGATAAGGGTGATCGCGTCCGCTTAAAAATACGCGGACACCATCGCCCTTAATGCTGGAGTTCGGAAGGTGAGTTCGCCGGACGCTTACTGACTACGGAAACTCGGAGCAGGACCACTCTCATCTCGGTAGGCAAGCAACTCCATGCCTCCCCTCAAACCGGACAGGACCGCGCCTGTCTTGTTCGCCAGAGCGATGGGCCAGAACGCTTAGCATTGATCCAGCTTGTAACCTCCAAGCAGCAAGGATCACTGCACAGAGGGGCAGAGTTCTTCCGCGTTTCGTTTCGATTCGTAGGGGATGATTCAGATCCGGACTGCCAGTACCACCTCGATCAGAACACCGTGTGGTGTGTCATCGACCACAAAGACTGCCAGATCGTATTTGGCCCCACCGAAGGCATTGAGATCAGACAGCCGGGGCTGGGCATTGGCTCCTACCTCATGGCGCAACTCATCCGACTAATCCAGCAGTCTGAGATGCGTGGCAACTACCAGGTCCAGGCGGTACACCTTCCCATCGGGGCACAGAGCAAGGTCAAACCAGAGGATGCACGGGCTAACGACGCGCGGATCGAGACATTCCTGACTCGGGTTGGGTTCTACGTCTCACCAGCTGCTGGACAGAAGGTGATTGGGGTGCGGCGTGCCCAAGACCTCCGCCCTTGGTGGAACCAACAGAAAGTCAGTTTCTTGTCCTTCCCCAGTTTCGTGGAGTTGGCCGCGAGGTGGCAACGAGAGAAAAACCAGTCTGAGAAAGCCGTCGAGGCCGCACAGCGCATTGTTGAAGGCGCCCACCTGCATGCCTCCGAACTTCAAACCGCGCATGCTGAAGAGGTCGCATCTCTCGAATCCAAGATTGAGCAACTGGAAGGAACGGTGTGTTCGCAAGAAGAACAACACGCAGCGTTCATTCGCGAGTTACTGGAGAAGCAGGCAGAAGAAACTCAAGGCCTGCGTAGGCAGATTGAAGAAATCCAGAAGATGCACAGCCAGATCGAAGATCGGGTTACAACCCTGAACCCTGCACGGCCCTCCGTCGGGGATTCGTTGGAGGCCCGGGCGGAATCTGACACCCAGCTGCAAAGAAGTCTGACAATCAGCTTGGCCCCGGCCCTCATGAAGCTCCTCTGGGCAGCTTTAGCGCTTTCCGCGTTTGCCTTGGGTGCTGGCGCGCTGACCAACCACCTCTAATCAGGTCACCGTATGAACGCAATAGACGCTACACCTCCGGACGACTTCCCGGAACAAGTCATCATGATGGACAAGGACTTAGCGAAAAGGCATCCCGGCAAAGCCTTCTACCTCAGGATCAAGGTGGAAGCAGGGATCGAGCATGTCGACCTCGATAACGCTGTGACCCCGCGCGAGGCCCGGCGAATGGCGATATCCCAAGGCTATGCCCCAACGCATTGGATGACTGTTGGTGATCTCAGGCCGACGCGATTTTATTAAGCATCCTGGGAAACAGGGCAGAGGAGCGGCAGAGGGGGCAGACGGTTCAAGAGAGTGGACCGGAATTTCATGAGCGCTCCCATCAGCCGAGGTGGAACTATTGCGACTCCCAGGGTTTCTGGGCCCCAAGCAATGATTTTCGGAAATGCTGTGGCAACCGCCGGCCTCGGTACACTGGCCTGAAATAAAACACAGGCCTCCGGCAATGTTCGATCTTGACCACTCCCTAGCCCAGGAATTCGCCGACCGAGCGATGGCCATCCCTCCGCGCACGGCACATCGCATTCGAATAGGGTTGATTTAGCAACGCCCTGCAAAGGCCAACCAGCTTCGTGGCCTGGTCGCAAAGTACCGCCTGATTGCACCGAAAGAACTGGGTGCACTGCGACGCGCCATCCGGCAGGAAGCAACCGGTCCTTCCGCGTGTCGAACTGCCCTTCGATGCGGTTGGCCTGCTATTCAGTCGCTGCAAATGGTGGCTTTACTGCCAGCGAGGGCCCGACCAAGAGCTCTTGCTCAGCAGCGATAAGTTCATCTTTTTCATCCTGGCCCAAAGCATCCCACTGATTGAACTCATCAGCCTCAGCGTTCCAGCGATTCGCGGCGATTTGAGCAATGCTCGTAAGGTCGGTGTTCATGGGCGTTTTCCGATTACTTCCAGATGAACTGATAGGTGGGGAACAGCGGCGCTATCGCATCAATCGCGACAACCAGCTCCGACTCTGGTACGTGCTTGCCGGCATACTGCTTCACCAGATCGAGGAAAGTCTTAGGCGCGTCTTCATAAGCTTCAGGATCACCGGGAGGCAGCAGACCTTTGCGGTTCTGCACTTCATCCAGCGCTAGAAGGATCATTCTAACGGCAGCTATTCGAATGTCTGTCTTCATAGGTTCAAACTTCGTTATGTCCAATGAGGGCCTGGAGCAAAGCCTGCATTTCAGGCGAGAGCTGCCTGGCAGCGACGGCATCATCACCTTCGTCACATGGGTGCAACTCCACACGATCCAGCGCTTCACGGAGCACCTGTTTGGCAGCAAGCTCCAGGGGGCTGGCATTCGCCCCTACAGAGGCAAGCAGGTCACGTTTCATCGGGTTTACCTAGGTCATGAGCTAGGAGAACGTCAACAATTGAAAATGACGCCCCCCAGAACCACACTATCGTGAATAACCCCGCTACCAATACGGCGAGCACACCGCAGCGACCGGTGAGGAGGTTGAATGCCTTCTCACCTAGTGAGTTAGCGCACAGCCCGCCAGCGCAAAACGCTGAAGCGACAGCTAACCAAGGTGCGAAGTAGTGCATTGCTTTTGCGAGAAAAGGCCATTTGGCCAAAGGCACTGCCCCTTGTAACGATGCATCGGCCACGAAGGCGAAATACCCCAGCACTGTTGCCATCACGAGCAAGGTAAACACAGGTATTGCCACCAAGCGGAAATGCCGATCTATCTTGTCAGTGTTCATTCCAAGCCTCTACGGTTCATGCAGCGTGGGCATCGTCAACATGAGCCTGCTGTGCAGGTGTCAAAGCCATAGCGTTTTCCGTGATCAGCTTGAGCTGGTGGACGGCCGAAGGCGATGCAGAACCCCCCTCATGAAATAGAAGGCATTTAACGCGCCACCAGTGATAGCAACCAAACCGGCCCCTAAATTCACTGCGCTCGAATTTTGAGCTACAAGACCAATCCCAACCGCAGTACAGAACACCGCTGCGGCGAAGCTGATTGCAATAACGTCGTGTTGTTTCACTAGAAAATCCTTTGGCTATGCGCGCGGGAATCGCGACTTCTCCTACTGCCTCCTCGGCCCAAAAGCTGGGCTTGGGAATTGCCGGGTGTTTACCTATCTACGACCAGTCTGGGTGGTTCGGGTCAATCAGAGCCCGGCCAGGGACAATCATTTCCTTGCCGGAATCGATCCGAACCACAAGCCAATTGCCGCGACCGCCATAGGTGGTGGCACATACTGCTCGTACAAGGTTGCCGCTCTTGACGAATCGATACGTCGATTCCGCTTTAATCGCCATAGCCTGTTTTCCTCGGTATTCGTTCTGGGCTCAGGCTCTCACAGATTGTCTGGAACCCAAGGCCATCTTGGGAGTGGCCGGCGCGTGCCATCAGCCCGTTTTCCGTGTCATTTGAAGCCGTGGGGTCGCTCTAGCATTTCATCCCGCAGATGAGGTCGCCAGTTCCATCAAAAACCCCGAGGAAAAACAGGCAGATCATTGTCACTGAGAGAATCAGGTAGAAAGCCACGTTGTTCCTCCCATAGAAATATCCCGCTCCACAAAGAGCAAAGCCAGCAAGAGCCACGGCCAGGAGCTTGTCTTCCAAAATCATCTGTTGCCCTGTTCGATCGTGGGCGCAGAAATCGCCCCCTTCTACTGCCGCTGCCCAGCACGGCGGCTGGGCTTGGGCGTTCCTGGTCGTATTCCTCGATACTCGTTATGGGGTCATAAGTATCACGGGTAGCCGGAAACGCAAGGCCATGATCTGGCCTAAATCAGCGTGCCACCAGGTGGCTCAGCGAAATATGCTCATAGGATAACGGCCATAGTAGAAATCCCAACTCAGTTCCGACATTTTCCCACACTCCAGCAGCTTGCAACCGCTCGGGCATGCGCCCGGTGACGGATGCAACGCAGATCAGATGACGGAATTTACCAGGGCGAAAGGATGCAGCTCGGCCCGTGCGGGGCTCTCTGTCAGGATTGGCTGGGGATCGAGGTCGATCCTGAGAGAGTGGGTAGGCTTCCTGAACAGCATATCAGCAGGCCCGGCGCGGTGTTCACGGAAAAGCCTTCTACCTCCGGATCAGGGTGGAAGCAGGGATCGAGCATGTCGACCTCGATAACGCTGTGACCCCGCGCTAGGCCCGGCGAATGGCGATATCCCAAGGCTACGCCCCAACGCATTGGATGACTGTTGGTGATCTCCGGCCGACGCGGTTTTATTGAGCGACGCGGGAAGCAGGGCTGAAAAGCGGACGAGGTGGGTTTCAGGCGGTTCAGGAGAGTGGACCGGAATTTTATGAGCGCTCCCATCAGCCGCGGTGGAACTATTGCGACTTCCTCAGGGATTCTGGGCCCCGAGCAATGATTTTCCGAAAAGCTGGTGGCAACCGCCGGCCTCGATACACTGGCCTGAAATAAAACACAGGCCTCCGGCAATGTTCGATCTTGACCACTCCCTCGCCCAGGAAATCGCCGACCGAGCGATGGCCATCCTTCCGCGCAACGTGAATGTGATGGACAGCCAGGGCTTGATCATTGGGACAGGGGAGGCTGAGCGCCTCTATACCCGCCACGAAGGGGCTCAACTGGTCCTCGCCAACAATAGGGCTGTGGAAATCGACAGCGCAGCTGCTAGCGCTCTCAGAGGCGTTCAGGAAGGGGTGAACCTTCCACTGTGCCTGGATGGCCAGCTGATCGGCGTCATCGGCGTGTCCGGCGAGCCCGAGGAGGTCCGCACGTTCGCTGAGATGGTACGAATGACCGCTGAAATGTTGGTGGCCCAGCGCAACGACCAGCAGCACCAGGTTTGGCTCCAGAAACGGACTGAAGATGTTCTGTCTGCCATCCTCCTTTCCGGCCAGTCTGCTCAACGTGCCATCGTTGAGGCCCAGCGATTGGGTCTGAAACCTGATCTTCGTCGGACGGCAATCCTCCTCGAGGTGACCAACCCATCCGACATTGAGCAGGTCACCAGATGGATTCAGCACCAGGTAGCCGACGCCTGGTGCGTTCCGTTGCATGCATCAGGCCTGGTCTGGTGCCCACCTCGCACCGTTCCACCGGATTTTCGTGAGCGGGTAACTCGCGCCGGCATTTCACTCAGCAGGGTGGCGATCGGCACCCCAAACATCGAAACCGGATCTCTGCGCTCTGAGGTTGAGCAGCTATCTGACTTGATAGCCTACGCCCAAGCGAAGATCCCAGATATCCAGTGGCTTGATCTGGCCGCTCACAGAATTCCGGTCGCAGTGTGGCGCCATCGTTCCGAGGATGGATTTCGGCAGCTGGCTGAGCCTTACCTCTCCCTGCAGCAAGAGGATGGTAATGGCCAGCTACGTAAGACATTGAAGTGCTGGGTGGAGCACGGAAGTGATGGCCAAGCCTGTGCAGAGGCACTGAATATCCATCGGAACAGCCTTCGTTACAGACTGGAGAGAATCGCCGATATCACCGGATTCGACCTCGCATGCCCCAAGGGCATCACTGAACTCTATCTGGCTATGATCCTGGCTGCGGAGTAGGGCTTCGTGGGCCTTGTGAAATTGCACAAAAGACCGTCATAAAGTCTGTGATTCCCACCTACCTGCCGCGCACCTGAAGCAGGAACAATCCCCTCACACAACAGCTTGGCCCGAGGGGAACTGCATGAAAGTCGTGATCGCACCGGATTCGTTTAAAGAAAGCCTGTCAGCAGAGCTCGTGGCGGAAGCCATTGCCCTGGGAGTACGAGATTCGGCTCCTGACGCTGAAATCGTATGCGTGCCGATGGCAGACGGAGGGGAGGGCACCGTCGACGCGGTCCTGGCTGCCACCAGGGGTGAACGCCGGTTCAGCCGCGTCCGTGGACCACTTGGAGCAGAGGTCCAGGCAGCCTGGGGGTGGTTGAGCGAATCCCGCACGGCGGTGATCGAAATGGCGGCTGCCAGTGGCATCCACCTGGTCGCGCCCGCCGCCCGCGACGTGACGCTCGCATCCACCTTCGGCACAGGTCAACTGGTCCTGCAGGCTCTGAACGCCGGCGCGCAACGGATCATCATGGGGTTCGGTGGTAGCGCGACCAATGATGGCGGTACCGGAATGCTCCGAGCGCTTGGTGCCAAGTTTCTGGACTCTGCCGGCGATGAGCTCAAGGAGGGTGGACTGGCGCTCAATGCCCTTCGGCGGATTGACCTCAGTAGTTTGGATGAAAGGCTACATAAAGTCCGGATTGATGTTGCCTGTGATGTCGACAACCCACTCACCGGGCCGAAAGGGGCCTCTCACGTTTTCGGCCCACAGAAAGGTGCATCACCTGATCAGGTCCTGGCTCTGGATGAAGCATTGGCCGCGTATGCCGACATCGTGGCAGAGCAGCTCCAGGAAGACGTTCGTGACTTCCCCGGGGCTGGCGCTGCTGGAGGTATAGGCTTCGCTGCAAAGGCATTTCTCCAGGCAGAATTCAGGCCCGGCGTTCAGCTGATCGCAGATCTGTCTGGGCTGAGCCTGGCAGTTCAAGGAGCTGACTTGGTGATCACGGGCGAAGGCAAGCTGGACGAGCAAACGCTATATGGGAAAACCCCTGCTGGGGTAGCTGCTATCGCAGCTGCTGCAGGAGTTCCGACTGTAGCGATCGCCGGCACGTTGGGAGCCGGGTATCAGCGGCTGCGCAACATTGGAATTGTTGCAGCCTTCTCCATCACTTCTGGCCCAATGACTCTGGAGTCCGCGTGCGCTGACGCAGCGATGCTGCTACGTCATCGAGCTGCGGACGTGGTGCAACTGTGGAAGGTAGCCAGAGTAGGGGTGTCCTGATGGCCCCCCCTCAGTCCCAAGACCTAATTCTGGTGTGGAAGCCGCGAAGTGGGATGGTATCGGGCAGGAGGGGCAAGACCTAAATAGGGCCTGGCCCCAAGGTGGTCTGCCCTTGGTTGCGCGCCTCGACTTTCGCCCAGGCTTCGGCGCTCGACTCAGTGTGGCCGCAATGCCGGCACTGATACCCATCATTGCGGCCACTGGGGTCAGAGTCGCACTCGTGGAACTCCATCGCCGTGAAGTGGCACGTGGGCACCAGCTCGCCTCTGGACGCACGCATCAGCTGAACATAATCGGCCATGGGCAGCGTGTATCGGGCGTTGTCTTCAGGGGTAATGATTGGTTTTCTCATGGGAAAGATCTCCTTCTTAGCCAGGCGAAGGGGCTGCTCGAACGAAATGCTCTGTCGCCGTGGCGGCCTCAGCTGATGTATTCAACGGCAGCATCGTAGAGCGTCTTTGCATCGAGGACGGCCCCCCTGCAAGCGGCGTCCATTGCCCCCTCATCATTGGGGTCGAGTTCACCGCGCTCAACCTTCGTGGCCACGATCTCCGAGGCTATCTCGATGATGCGCTGCTTACGGGGAGTTGGACTAGAAAGTGCGACAGACATCAGGCTGATCCTCCTTCAGGATTTGAGCATCTACCGTAACAACCGTTGGACTGTGCCAGAAGCCTCGGGTGCTCGGACCACGGTGTGTACTGTTGCGAGGTGTACTGAGGTGTATCGATGTGTTCCGACGCACACGAAGGAAGCCAAATCGCTACGGCAGTCAGTGGCTTATGGACTCCTGCCTTTGGCTGGGCCCGTTACACTTCACCAATGAGATTTGGCCCTGAGTGGGTGAGTGCTGATCTCAAGTAATGCAATCCAGGCGAGATCGCCTGCACATCAACCAAGGAATAGGCGACCCAAATTGAGTCAATCCCTGAAACCCGGCGAGAACACAACGATCAACCAGCCCAAAGGCCAGGTCCTGGTAGCGCATTCCGCCGGCGCAAATCTCGACGTGAACCTTACGGCCTTCCTCGTCACTGACACAGGCAAAGTGATCGATGACAGCGGAATGGTCTTCTTCAATGCACCAGAGCATGCCTCCGGCGCAGCCGCTTTCTCTCCTCCCATCAGCCAGGCCGGCACGGTCAGCCACAGCATCAGCTTTGACCTGAGCCGTCTTCCACCCACAATTTCGAAGATCGCCATCACCTTGACCCAGGACGGCAGCGGTGGAGGCTTCGCCGAAGTGCCCAACCTCACTGCTCGAGTCATCGCTGGCGCACAGGTACTGGATCTTGCGCCCGGGGCCTTCGACCGGGAGACGGGGATCATCGTGCTCGAACTCTACATTCGAAATGGCCAGGCAAAGGCGCGATCAGTCTGGCAGGGTTTCGCCTCTGGCTTGGCCGGGCTCTGTGGCATGTACGGTGTAGAGGTCGACGAAGCGCCGGCAGCTGCTCCAACCCCGGCCGCGTCCCCTGCAAAGCCGGTGAACATCACCAAGTCAGTTGTCACCTTGGACAAGCCAGGAACCTCACACAAAGTCTCGCTGGAGAAAGGTGCGGCCGCGCCGAAGGCGATCAAGGTCAGCGCCACCTGGGTGGACAACGGCGACGGTCGGGACAACGACGACCTAGACCTGCGCATCGGCATCCTTCGCCCAGACGGTCGAATGTCCATAATCCAGGCGCCTGACAAGCGAGGCTCCTTCGATGCTGATCCCTTTGTGTTCCATACCGGTGACGTGGTGAGTGCCAGCGCCTCCGCTCCAGGGATCGAAACCGTCGAGATCAACCCGGCCATCTCCCATCGCATGGGTGGCAAGGTTGCGCTGGTCTGCAGTGTCTATTCCGCGGTCGACAATGGCGCCGTTTCGGTTGCCTCCCTCAAGCCGAGAATGCGGATGGAGTATGGGGACCAGGTAGTAGAGTGTGCCTTCGAATTTAAAAGCGGGTTCTTCAGCAGTCTGATTTACACCTACGTCTTGGGGACGATCGAAATCGACGGCGATGAAATTCGGATCAGCCCCAGCGGAGTGACCTCCAAAACCGGTTCTGAAGCCACGCCCTGGCTGACCCGCAAGGGAGACAAGGTCGAACTGACGATGGACGGCCCGCACGTGTTCAAAGGCCGTCCGCTCGAGCGGAAAGGAAGCAAACAGTACGTGTAAGGCGCTTCCCCGGTAGCCAGGCGTGAGCCTGGTACCGGGCTTGCACTACGGGCGCGTCCAAGATGACTGGTCGGTAGGGAGATCCCCGCGAGGATCGTTGACCACAATATTCCCATGCACCGGCAACTGATCGGTGAAAAGCACCAGGTTCCGACCTCCAGGGTTCGCAACGGACTCGAACAGAATCCCAGCACAGTCAGCCTCGATAGCCAGATCCCCGATAATCCAGCTCGGCGGTTCAACGCCGTCGTTGAAGCGAATTTTTCTCCAGTCGCAGAAGAAGTCTTGCCAGATCGGGGCCCAGGTATCGTTATAGCCGCCGGTGAAGTCGATCACTCGATCCAGACTGAGGGAATAGCTGACCAGGAGACCAGGTGGAAGGAATGCGCTTGCTTGCTGAAACTCAGCAATGGCCGTTGCCGACTCAAGCGAGAGGTATAGAGCCTCTAGCCCCTTTCGGTTAACCCGGCCACCCTGAGTTGCAGCTCCAGCTCCAGATGTAGGCGCAACGGACCACTTGGGAGTGTGCATTCGGTAGCAGGAGAGGTCCTGCACTCCGATGATTTTCATCCTTGGGCACCAGCTTCCCAGGATTGAAGGAAAGCGATCAGCTGCTCGGTTTTTCCTTCGCTGACCACTTCCTCCGCGGTTTTATAGCCGAACGTGGAAAGAGGCTCGTTCTTAAACCAGAAGATGGCATTCGTCACGTCCGTGCCCATGTCGGTCACTGCGCGCAGAACCTTCACTGAATCACGAATGTAGGCCTGGACCTTTTCCGATTCAGGCGCGTTGCGCACAGTGTTGCGATGGACATGGGCCCGGAGCGCCAAGGTCTGCTGGTCCATCGAAAAAACCTTGAGGAAGCGCTCAGGAGAGAACATCACACGGTTCACCTCTTTGAGAGCGTCCATCAAGCCCGCGAAGTTGGTGGGGCGAAGCTCTAATACGGCTTTGCTGGCCATGGGTTGCCTCCTTTAGGATTGCACTTACTATGCACAATTCTCGCACAATATGCGCATCTTTCAAGCTGCCGCGACGATTAAGGCTCGGCCCCCAGATCCAAGCCTTCCCCGGTTGAGCAAACTCACCACAAGCGGTACCCGCTGACGAAAATCCACGCTCCTATTGGGATGCCCAAAGCAACGCCTAGGGCAACCGCGCAGAACAAGACAAGAAACGTTTCTACATTTCGGCCAGGCACAACTTCCCAGAACCCAGGCTGGGTTTTGTCCAGAGGAGACGCGAGCGGTACGACCTTGCCCTTGCCGCGGGCCGTGGCTGTTGAACGAATGGATGAAGGGGAGGAGGCTGCTTGCTCGGCGAGGGTGCGGTTCTCGTCGAGTTGTGGTTGCCGATATTTAGGGAGCGCGGCTGACTTCATCATCGGTAATTTTGGGCGGCTTCTGACGAAGAGAGGCTAACACCCTGATTTAACGAGCAAAGTTCAAACGTCAGACTTGAGTTTCAGGATGGACGCCGACTTAGATCTTGGTCGCCGGCTATGATCGCGGACAAGCCGCCAGCAAGCCGCCAGCAAGCGGAGGAGGGGGATGCCATCCCGCGGGCTAGGAGCACCTCGCCCTGGCCGCAGTATCGGAAGCCCATTCCTGTAGATGCCCAGGTACAAAAAGCTGATGACGGGCGCGGGTACCTCCTGTGTAGACCGCAGCAAAAGCCCGGGAAGCATCCAGACGATCGGAACCGCTGCTATCCAATAGCTCAGGGGCCAGCATCACTGAATTGACCTCCGAGTTCTTGGCCGCAACGACCGTTCCCAGTTTGTAGGGCGCATTGCCAGACTGGTCCAACTTCATGAGGCTGCGTTCGAAGTCCATTGTCGAATATCCCTTTTCAAGCATCCGGTCTATACGATCAAAGGCGCTCTCCCGCTTCGAGACATCCTTTCGCAGCGCGTCCCAGGAGGTGTACTTGAACAGGGCGCCATGTGTCGGTCTGATTCCTTCGCGGTAGAGCCCTATGCAGTCGAGGACAAACCACCTGAAACCTCCCTCGCACCCTGGCAGAAGGCTGAACTGTGCCTTCGCGTTGGCCAGGCGCTGGAACCACTCAAACATTCCCCACTCAGACCACACCAAAATGGTAGTAGGCTGCTCCGGAATGAAGGGACGGCTATAGAACACGACCCTTGTGTCCTGTTCGCGGCTCCCCTCGAGCGGGTGCACGTCGACCACTGGGTTCTGCTCAATCAGGGTGTTCACCGCAGCTTCCATCTCTCGGCCTGAACGGAGAGAGTGGAATATTTCACGCCGGCGAACGTGTGGCGCACGCTCCACAGCGGCCCCGTCCAGGCGCTGGCAGGAATCCCCCAAGGTGATCACCGGGATAGAGCACCGATCCAGGAATTGAGCCATTGGGGCAGGGAGGTCATGGGCCTCATCGACGATCACGTGAGTGAAGCCTGGCTCGACGGCCGCTGTACTGCTGAGCGAAACCTCTTTGATCCGGTGGTAGCCACGGACAGGTAGCTCCAGTGATGAAGACGACGGGAAAATGGTCTCTTGCCAGAGTCGATTTGCGCATTGGACGAGAAGCTCTTTCTGGGGCACCGAGTACGACCCGCCCAATGATGGAAGATGATGAACTCCAATCTCGGCGTCACGGCTTGTGCAGTACCGGAAGACCGTCCTGTTGGCCACTGAGGCGACTTGACTGGGAGTGAGGTTACCAACGGGCTTGAATTCCAGGTGGTTGGCAATCTGGCTCATCTCTACACGCGCTCGTCTCATCGATAAGCGGAAGGATCTGGAACCATGCCGTCCGACATCCAGTTGAAGCGAGCGGACTGCAAGCTCCGAGAAAGTCATACCCGTTACCCGGCCAGTCCCGACCCTCTGCTGCAGGGCATCAAGTTGCACCTTGGTCATGGCCAGGACGAGAGGGCGGTAAGAGGTGAGGCAGTCGATGAGGCGCTCGATCATGAACGTCTTTCCCGTTCCGGCGAGAGCCTGGAGGTGAAAGTCCTCATCCAATTCCGACTTAAAGACACGGAATGCCCGGGCCTGTTGGGGGGCGAGGTTGAAGGACTTTCCAGCTGCGTCAACAAACCTCTCGGTAAATGGATTCAAGGCCTCTGCATGGCGTGAGGTGAATTCGAAATCCCATTTTCGGTCTTCTGTGAGGTAACCCTCAGCATCCAGATCTTCGGGTTCGAGAAGACGGATTGACAGTGACCGCAGCTGATTTAGCCCGGCGCTGAACAACTGAGGGTTGAAGCGGCTGAACACCAGAGAGGAGAAGGAAACACCCTGGCCAGCGGATTCCAGGTCAAAGCCGGCATCAATAAGGCCCGCTAAAGCGCGCTCCAGCCGAGCACTGGGATCTGTTGTCTGGGCCAGCGTAGGTATGGACTGGATAGCGATCACAGCGGCCAAGGACGGAATAGACCACTGCGCAAGCAGCGCTGCGGATGAGCAGTCGCGAGCTTCCAAGGCATTCGCCTGAGGACGGGAGAGAGGGAGGAACAAACGTGTTCGTGGCATACCTTGGGCACCTTAAGCACACAGCACCCAGCGCGTAGATCACCCGGGACGTACTTGAACTAGATTTTGAGAGGAGTGTAACGACTCCCTCCCCGAAAACTAGCCAATAGTGGGCTCCCCAATTGCATTGTCTTAGAGGTGATTCAGGATGAAGGCAGGCATTCGAAAACTGGTGCAGGCCAGCGCTATGGTCCCGTTGCTGGCTGGCGGGGCTCAAGACAATGGTGGGTTGGAATACCAGGTCTTCCCAGAGCGGTTCCACGACCTTGCAGCCACCTTGACCAAACACTCCGGTGATGGATGGACCCTGAAGGCGGTGGAGGTCATATCCCTCAACTGCCCGCAAGGCGTTAAGGAGTGTGCCTTGGTGGTAATGGAGCGTGAGTTTTCCAGCAAACCGAGAGCGTCAGCGAACAACACTCGCAACTAGCAGGCCAGTAAACTCAAGGGTGATAGGTGTATGATTTTCCATCCGCTCACTAGAGAACAAGCAGTATGAAGCTTCTGGCTTTATTGATGTGCATGAGCCCTGGATTGGTTTTTGCGGGATCAAACGATTGCTACCGAATCAAGGATAAAGACTCGGAAAGCTATTGCCTGGCGGTAACCAGTGGTAACACTTCGAAGTGTTACAGCATCAAGAACAAAGACACAGAGAAGTTATGTTTGGCCGAGGTTAGAGGTAATGCTTCGTCTTGCTACAGCATCAGAGACAAGGACACTAAGAACCTATGCCTTGCAAAGGTGAGGAAATAAGATGGACTGTGTTGAAGACGTTAATACCTGTGCTGAGCCAAGATTGTGCTGGTGGTGGTCCGGCCATCTTTGGTACGTACACCAGGAGAACGCGCACCGCCGATCGCGCGGAAATGTACCACACAGCCTGGTAGGCGCCGGCTACACAAAACAACTCGCGCTCGAGGAACTCTGTCGACTTGTGCGGTGCTAAGTGATACTGAGGCCAAACGCTTAGAAGACATCGGTCTTACGGTGCCAAGAAGCAGGGCTATATTTAGGGGGTGGCGGAACGCCGCTCAAATAAATGGAGTTTCCCCAAGAGACAGTGCGTATCCGCCCAATTTACTGGAGTAGAGCGCAAAGAAATGCCTAGCATTTCCGATTATTGTTATAATCGGAAATGCTAGGCATGTCTGTTTTTACAACTTTTAAGCATCAAAATTGTGGAATCTGCATCTTCGCTCATGCATGAGTGCGAAGACTCAGAATGGGCCTAACACCAGGCTGAACTATAGACTGTGCCATACTTCATTTGGGGGCATTCCGGGGATTCCGAACGGAGGTCCCACCATGCGTTCGCTCACACTGATTCCCTTGCTGACCAGTTGCATCATCAGTCCGCTGTGCGCCTCCCAGCCGTTTCCCAACACCCAGGTCACCGATGGACAACTATTGGCGCGGGACTTCAATCGCGGCGGCCACTCGCATGTACAGAAGCGAGCCAATAATCCTCACAACCATGCCGGTAAACGCCAGATCAGAGTGCACAACTACGCTAACGAGGCCGTGCCCTTCATCGTTCACGGCAAAAAGGCCTTCCGCGGAAAGCATGTGAAGAAAGATTTCGTAGCGAATGGCCGGCGTTTCAAAGGATCACCCACGAACTCTTTCTCGCCAGGCCAAGCGCAGCAGCGTCCCAAAATGCTCTTTGGAAAGGCCCAGCGCTTTGTTGCTGGCACGCCAAATAGGCAGTTGGTGGTATTCCGGCAGCCGGTGTACATCAATAATGGCAATGGGTTCCAGGAAAAGGTGTTAATACATGTCTTCGATCCTAGACAACGGGCATTCATCGCCAGACAAATCCAAGATCCATAAATCGTACAAACAACGCCAATTCTGGGTTTGACGTAAATACAGCAAGACACAGGGAAAGATCGGTCTTTACCCTACCCTTATATATTGGCGAAGGACTATTCCGCTCATATTTCCGCTTTATAAGTTAAGCGGAAATGCGGAGTTACGAACAGCTTATATACAGGTTGCAAACAGAAAACAGCCTTGTTATCAACAGGCTACCGGAATTCGATGTGCGGAACCGGAATTTAGTGAGCGCCTACCGGAGTTCTATGTGCGGTGGCCGGATTAGCATGTACGGTTACCGGTAATTCCTGAGCGGTCACCGGAATAATGTGTACTAACACCGGAAAGCTGTGCGCGTCAAGACGCACTGTAAACACAAGCCCGCTGCTTGTTGTAGCCATCTATCCACACCCTATAACCCCAGTTGGTAATCCCATGTTAAATAACCCCATTCATTTTAACCCCACTACTTAAACCGAGCATCGCACCCCGATGTTGCTTGCAGCTAACCCGCCAGCATCTGGAAAGCGTCATCCTGGTTTGACTGCAGGTGCTCATCGCTCCCTACCCTGGCCACCGCAATCCGGCCCCCTGTTTTGGTTTGACCTGGCCATGGACGTCGATAGGCTGACCTTGCCCGCTGGATCATGCTCGATATGGGTTTCCAGCATTCACAACAAACGGAAGATCACTATGTCCAAGGCCCTGATTGTCGACGACTCTCGCACCGACGCCTACGTATCCCAGAAATGCGCGGATCAACTGTTCGATGAAGTCAAAGTGGTGGGTACCCTGCAGGAGCTCCTGCAGGTGGTGCCGTCGTTCAATCCCGACGTCATTTTCATGGATTTGTACCTGGGCGAATGGCACAACGGCCTTTCCCATATTCGTGAGCTCCGCTCGGGCCATGGCGAACTCAGCATCACGCCGATCATCGTTCTCTCGAGCAAGGCCGCTGAGGAAGACAAGCGTCTGGCAGTCGAAGCTGGTGCGGCCGGCTACATCGTGAAGCCAGCTACTCTCGACAAAATGATGGAGTCCCTTCGCCGCTACGTCCCTGGCTTCATCCCCAAAGGCTGGGAGTCTGTCATAGCGTGATTGAAATACTCCAAGCAGACCAAGAACTCTTCATTGGCATCGTTGCGCTTGTGAGCCTCATGGTTGGGAGTTTCCTCAA
This sequence comes from Pseudomonas defluvii, assembly GCF_001695625.1. Lineage (GTDB taxonomy): Bacteria > Pseudomonadota > Gammaproteobacteria > Pseudomonadales > Pseudomonadaceae > Aquipseudomonas > Aquipseudomonas defluvii. The sequence goes on along the minus strand of NZ_MBPN01000055.1, from coordinate 15,194 downwards.
CGTCGTGGCCTACCGGCTGCCGATCATGCTGGAACGCGCCTGGACAATTGAGGCTCAGGAATGCCTGGGCCTACCCTCAAGCGAACCAGTTGGCCGGTTCACCCTGTCGTCGCCCTCCTCTGCTTGTCCCAATTGCGGGCACAAGATCCGCCCCTGGGAAAACCTCCCAGTGGTGAGCTACATCGCGTTACGCGGCAAATGCTCAGGCTGTGGCACCAAGATCAGCATCACTTATCCTGCCGTTGAGTTGGCGACCGTCCTCCTCTCCGCGTCGCTGGCCTGGCACTACGGTGTAACTCCTGCTGCTTGTGCCGCAATAGTGCTGCTGTGGATGCTCATAGCCCTTTGCCTGATCGACCTAAAGGTCATGCTGCTCCCAGATGCGATTACACTTCCAGCCCTTTGGCTCGGTCTGGTTGCGAACTATTTCGGCGTATTCGCGTCGTTGCACGACGCGGTTGCAGGGGCGGTGGTGGGATATATGACGTTCTGGACGATAGGTAAGCTCTTCTACGTCGTCCGCGGTGTCGAGGGCCTGGGCCAAGGTGATTACAAGCTGTTTGCACTCTTTGGTGCCTGGGGGGGGTGGCAAGTGCTGCCCGCGACTTTGCTGATCGCCAGCGTGACCACTGCTGCTGTGGGGATGGCGATCAGACTCGGCCGAAAGGACCGCTATCTGCCGTTTGGTCCTGGTCTGATCGTAGGTGGGGTGATCACCCTGGTTTTCGGCAGTGAAATCAATCATTGGCTTTTGTACCGGTAAACGGTGAAATCCGGGACCGGAATTTCCTGAGCGCCCCATGATCTGGGCGCTTCAAGGGCAATCTTGGCTTGTGCTACGAAGCAACGCGGTTAACCTTGGGGTATTCGCTTTCTATTGCTCCGAGGTCCGCTTGCCAGCTCCAGCAAAAACACCCAACAGTGGCGCCCGCCCTTCCCCACTGTTTGATACCTACGAAACCTTTCTCTCGTCTTCGGCTGCTGAGTACGTTGCAGAGCGGCCGGCGATTGAGGAGTTCCTAAAGGTTTTCGCTCCCCATATTCCGGCAGCAAATGACCTCGCCCATGCTCGAGCGTTTTTGAAGTCCTATAGCGGCCAAGCAACCACGTTTAAGGCCTATCGCACGCAGGTAGAGCGCATCCTGTTGTGGTCCTGGATCATCGCAGGGAAATCGATTCTGGACTTGCGCCGGTCTGACGCTGAGAGATTCATGGATTTCAACGTGGCTCCGCCCGCGAGCTGGGTGGGAGATGCTGTACGCCAGAGGTTCCTCCCAAGGGGGGGCGTCTACGAACCGAACCCTGCCTGGCGCCCCTTCGGCATCAAGATTTCGAAAAGTGATCGAAAGAGAGCCAAGGAAGCCGGCGAGGAGTTGGGGGTGTCTGGTTACAAAATGGCTCAGGGCAGTATCCGGCAGGTCTTTTCCATCTGTAGTTCGTTCTTCGAATTTTTGACTCAGGAGGACCTGGCTCAAGGAAACCCCTTCAAGGCGATCAAGGGCAAAAGTCGTTGGATCAGGACCACAGCCAAACGAAGTGGCGGGAAATCCCTTACCCAGCTGCAGTGGGACTTCGTGATCGAGACCGCGGAGCTCATGGCTAACGAAGCACCGGAATCTCATGAGCGCACGTTGTTCATTGTCTCTTCTCTGTTCTCTATGTACCTACGAGTCTCGGACCTGGTAGGTAATCAGCTCTGGACTCCAACGATGGGTTCGTTCGTCAAGGAGGATGAAACTTGGTGGTACGAGGTGGTTGGTAAAGGGAACGTAGAAGCGCGCATTGCAGTGAAGCCTGACTACCTCAAGTACCTGAAGCGGTACCGTCAGAGCCGTAATCTCACGCCCCTGCCACTGAAGGGAGAGCAGGCCCCTCTCCTCACAAAGTTGAATGGTGCCCCAGGATTGAGTGATCGCCAGGTGCGGAACATTGTCCAGGAGGTCTTTGATCGGGCTCTGAAGCGAATGCATGAGGAGGGACGATCGGATTGTGAAGTTGACGACCTACGGGTTGCCACCCTGCATTGGCTTCGTCACACAGGGGCGACCTTTGATGCTCCTCATCGTGATGCAAAAAACCTTCAGGCCGATCTCCGGCACAAGTCGATGAGCACGACTCAGGACATCTACTACAACTCGCTGGACGATCAGCGTGCGGCTGAAGTTGAAGGCCTGACGGTCAAGCGCTGATCCAGCGGGCGGGTTAGCGCAAGCAACAACAGGGATTAGCCTGCGATCGGCTTACCTTCCGGGTTAGAGAACAGGGTTATCTTTCTTGGGGTTACCGATTGGGGTTATAGGGTGTGGACAGATGGCTGCACCCCAAGCCCTGTCTACCGTAGGCTACTTTGACGCCGTACACCGGATTCCGGGACCCGTACAGCCTGATCCGGTAGCCGTACACGAGGCTCCGGTCAGCGCTCAGAGGACTCCGGTTGATGCACGCAAGATTCCGGTCGCGCTCAGGGGATTCCGGTGGCGTACACCGGAATCCGGTCTCCTGTTGATAACTAGCCATTAATTTCTGGATAACCTGTGTCTAAGCTGTGTGCAACCTGTGCATGGCAACTGCTTTACTTTACCGAAGCATCAGTAAATCGGCTTTAAATACAGTGGCTTACACCTGTATATGGTTACCTTTTACTGACAGCATGAGTCACGCCTGGCTAACGACCGGAATGCTGTGAGCGTACGGGTAAATCCCCTTCTGAACCGGAATTTGTTGAGCGGGAGGGCGTTCAGGTCTGGAATACGGCTAATGCGAGACCGGATTTCTCTGAGCGCTTCCCCAAACGCCCCTACCCGCGGCTATTAGCTCCTCGAACCGGAATCTCCTGAGCGCCAAGGGAGGCAATGAGGGTGGAGCGGGGACCGGAATCTTGCGAGCGCCCGGGAATCTAGCCGGCCTGCGGCAAAATGCACATCGAGACCAACCGGAATTTCGTGTACGCCAAGTCCGACGCAGGCTCTGCCAGTCGGACTTGGCGATGCGCAGATCGACCGGATTTTAGTGAGCGGGCACAACAAGGCACTCGCACAAGATTGAATCGGTCTCGGGGCTGCTCGAGCTGGCCAACCTTGGCAGCCTTATGAGTGGTACGGGGGCTAGCAACAGCGGATGGGCCTTGCCCACATCCCTGAGCCGCAACTTCCAGCGTCGACGCCAGAGTCATGGGGCGCGCGGCTGGCGCAATAGCCCAGCCCCATCATAGTCTCCGGTGACCAGGAAGAAGCGATTACGATCACGACCAGGCCCGCATGCTGAATTTGCCGGAATTCCGTGAGCTGGGAAACGCGCCGAGGGGCGGCCTTGATGACGTCTGTCCAGGGCTTGCTTTTCTGGTACCGGATTCCTTTGAGCGGCAACTGGCTTTGACGGTGGTTACCCTTCAGGAAGACCGGATTCTCGTGAGCGGTACCCAGCGCATGCCAATCCTCGAGGTGGATAGGCCGGAATATCGTGAGCGCAAGGCTCAATGACTGCTCTAGGGTGAACCGGAATCTGGTGTACACCTACTCCCCCGGGGCTTTGCAACTGTGTAAAGCATGGGGGCAAGAGCTGGAGTGCGATTGAGAGATAGAGGTCTGAACACCGGAATTTCATGAGCGCAGCGTCCCGCTGGACGCTACACCGTTCAACTCCGGATTCTGGTGAGCGCCCGGCAGCGCGCCGGCTAGGGAGGCAGAGGGTGACCGGAATTCTGTGTACGGACTGCCCGCCCGGTTTTCTCCTCGTGGGGCATCGATCCAGCCGGGGAAGACCACATCAGCGCGTTCCGCGGATTTACGGGGCAGGGTTTTCAGTGGAAGACCAGGTCCGATATTCCGGCCGGAATTTGGTGAGCGGCCCGTATTTCCTGCCCTGGAGGCATGGTCGGTGATCGGCACTACGCAGAATGGACCGGAATTTCCTGAGCGGTGCGTGAAAGAGCGCTCATCCTCCCGGCCGGAATCTGGTGAGCGCTCGAGCTCCGAACCTATTGCCACGGTAACCGGATTCTTGTGAGCGCCCCGTTTTTCATGGGATACAGCAAAGCCTTGCTCGGTTTTAGCGACCGGAATCCTGTGTACGGTATGAGAGATGCCGAACAAGTGGGTTGATCTTCTTCGAGCCGGAATGCTCTGAGCGCTCACAGGATTCCGGCGATCCGAACCGCCAAAGCGGATCTCAGAACGGCTTATGCGAAAACGGTCTTGATTTGGACTAAAAAATCAAGATGAGGGAATATATCCTTTGCATCAGGTTTGTCGAGACGGACGAAACGCGAAAAGTAAGAGAGATAGGCCATGACCGAGTTGAAGCTGACACCTGAAGAAGTACGGCAGGTAGCTGTAGATGACAGGCGATTCAAGCTGCAAACAAAGTTCGATCTGGAATCAGGTCAGGGCGTTCTCCCTTTCACGAATGAGCGTTTCTTTGAGCAAAGCAACCCCATCGTCCGTTCAGCCCTCTTCTCAGCGGGCAAGATTCCCAAAGGCCTCTTCTTCCAGGAATGGACAGAGATCTTCTCCTTGGGATCGGGCTCAATCTGGTACCGCGGTCCGGCGCTGTCTACAGATCACGAACTCGTCCTGGCCCGAATCATGGTGCTGGCCCGCGGCAGGTCACTGACCCAGTCCGTCAAAGTCAAACAGGCTGATGTCTGTCGTTGGCTCAAGCTCGACGACTCCGGTGCGAACTTCAAAAAGGCCCGAAGGATTCTTGATGACCTCGCCGGCGGCGAACTGCGGATTTCAAGCAAGCCTGCTCTGAAGAGACTCTACAACCTGCTCACACGACCGCCGCTCGGACTGCCTGATAGGGACTTCTTTCTCGAGTACATCAAGAATCGCTACGGAGATCAGATCAAGGAGATCGCGGCGGCAATTGAGTCAGATGATACGGTGGTCGATATCAGCATGCGGTTCTTGACCAACCAGGCAAAGAACCACAAGACAGGGCGACTACTGCTTAACCTTGACCCGATCGCTGCAATTTTCTTCGATGGTGTGAATACCACCCTGGTGCCCTTTGAGATCATGGATCAATTGGATCGATTTGGGACCAAGCTTTTGCCCTTCATCGCATCCCATAGAGATGGGGTATGGCCTATCGGGCTTGAGAAGTACCACGAGTTCAGTGGTTCAAAATCCGAGTATCAGAAGGTCAAGCGGCGGGTGAAGTCGGATCTCAAAAAGCGATTCGAAGACTGGCAGGCGAAGGCCTGGATTGAACCTGGTTGGGACATCTCCAGGAACGATGACGGGGACGAAATAGTCCGAGGGTTGAAGATCGGAGCGAAGGTGCGCATCCGTTCTGAGCTGGAAATCCTTACGGCTGTAGGGGATGACTTAGAGGATGCGGAAGACATTGATGCTGCCGAGGCTGAATCAGCTTGAGGCGCGGTGACCGCGCCTCATGGGGATGACTTAAGCAACGCTTGCGGTCGAGTCAAAAGCTAGGCATTCAGAAACTGGGATGAACTCTTGCCGCCGGCACAGCCAAGCCGAAAGGAAGGTGTAGGCAGTAGTGAGCGCGGCGATCATGGCCATCGTTTCTTTCTTCTCCCTTCGATTCCTTGCATTCGCTCTAGCCTGGGACTCCCCTTTGTACTTTGTGCTTACGAATAGTGATGCCACCAGTGCGCCGAGCACCGCATAGAACACTGACACCAGAGTCATTTTGGCGATGAGTGACAGGCTGATGCTCAGCCATCCCTGATTGGTTCGCACTGACGCATACACCGCGAACATCAATGCAAGCATGAAACCCGTTAGGCCTGCGACCATTGCGAGTTGACGGGGGAGCTCGAGCCAGTTCATCAAGAAGGCCAACACCACGCCTGCAGCCGGCAAGAGGTTCGTGATTGCGGCATCCGTATAGTCGTTGTAGATGGTTGCTTGCCCCTGATGGTGCCTCCACATCGCCCAAGCTGTCAGAAGCGCACCCGCCAGCAGCATGTACTTCCAGGCCGGGCTGGATTTGAACTGCTGCCACAGAGATTTCTCCGGCGCGCGGTATGACGGCGAGAACGAGGTTGTACTCGAAGCTTGCGCAACCTGTTGGGGTGGTTGGTACTGCGGGATTTGGGCTGGTGCCTGCTGGTGCGCCCGTTGAGATTCGATCGCTTGGGCGGCCTGAGCGCGCTGCTGGAGTTCGATGATCGCCTGCTGGCGCTGATTCTCGATCTGCTTCTGTCGAGCTGCGTCTTCAGCCGCCAGGCGCTCCTCAGTTTGCCGCTGCCTGATGGCCTCCTCTTCCTGGCGCTTGATGAGCTGGGCCTGAGCTAAAGCCGATGCCGATTTACCCCTCTCTGCCGTCACATACTGATCAAGCGCCTGTATGCGGGCGCCGATGGTTTTGTCGAGGCACTTTTGGTCAGTACATGCATCCCTTGTAGCGAGCCATTCACGCTGCGACTGACGGACCGCCTCGTACTGGTCAGGATTTACCTCCAGAGCGGTCCTATAGGATTTGGCTAACCAATCGTCCAACCCGGAAAGGTAGCCATCACGGCAGATTTCTTTTTCGGGGAAGCTGCTGGCCTTGGAGCAGTCAAAGCTTGCTGCCACAGTTTGGCCGGCCAGGAGGGCCAGAAGCAGACCGGAGGCTGCTGCACGAAGTTGCATCAAGATCATCCTTTACTTGTTGATCGCCTGTCTGCGTTATCGGCGGCCCACGGCGGTTTATGAGCCCCCGTTGACCATAACGCCCGAGCCGAATGATGCCAGTCAGTCCTACTGATGGCTATCTGCCAGGTCCTCAGGTGTTTCCTTCCGCACCACGTTCTTCCGCGGATTGGACGCGGGAGGAAAGCTCTGCCTTCATGCCCTCCAGCTGGGCGGAAAGGCGTCTCACCTCGCTGTTCTGAGTTCGAGCAGAGGCTTTTGCTTCCACCAGTTTCTCCTCGGTCTCTCGTCTCTCCTTGACGGCGCTTTCAAGCTGCCTTTCGGCCTCCGAATGCTGAGTTTTTACCGTGGCGAGTTCGATCCTCAGGTTCATGAGTGATTGCTCTGCGACCTGCAGCTTGTCCTTCGCGCTGTCAGCCTCAAGCGCCAACTTCCTGTTCTGCGCTTGCAGGTCGGTCAACTGGGAGGTCATGCCAGACAGTTGCTTATTCAGGCTCAGGATTTCCCCTCTCAGTTGGATGTTGTCCGCCGAGAGGGTGCGGTTGTCTTCGCGCAGAGAGGTCAGCGCGTTATCGAAAGTCGCCTGCTCCTGCCGGCGTTGCTCGTTCAGGGCTGCGAGATAGTGCTCATGAGCATCCCGCTCTGCTTGAAGGTCGTGGGTTAGCTTGCTGGTCGAGCGCTTCTCCACCTCCAGGTTACGTTGCGTGTCAGTCAGCTCCTGGGCCAGGCGGCCCAACTCAATGTTGGCCGAGTTCAAGCGCTCAGTCAGTTCGCCCAGCAGCCGTTCGCGATCGGCAAGGGTGCCTTCAGTCTTCGCAAGCTGATCGACGGTGGCTTGGTGCACCACTCGCTCGCCATCAAGGACCTCCTCCATTTCCTTGATTTGCGCCTCGCAGCGCTGCTCGCCTTCACGAACGATCCGCTCGGAGTTCTCTTTCATCTTGTCGTGAAGCGCGTGTACCAAGGCCTGCAGCTCGGTCTGGATGCGCCCGCCATCGCCCAGCATTTCGATTTCCTCGTCGCGGAGATCCTTCCAGAACCTCTGCACTGTCGAGTAGGAGCCGCCTGTGATGGCCTGTATGGAACGCACAGTAACTGGGGAACCCTGGTTACGGAGTTGCGCAATCGCCTGGCGAACCTCCTCTTTCGTGATCCCAACGCGGCTCATGGCTGCCCTCCGTACCTATTGACAGTATCCGAAAACTATGATTTGGCGCCATTTTACCGGCGAACTTTTGTTACTTGCATTACGTAACAGGTAATTACGGTAATATTATAGGTCATGCGCAAGAGAAACGGGTTAAAAATCACATCGGATAAAAACTGTAATCCTTGGCCATAGCCTCAAAACGGCCCTGTACGTGATTTCTGGCGGTTTCATGTGGGGTGTAGGGCGTACTTTGCGCGTACGGATGAATTTCGCTGCGGGGCTGATCTGGCTACAAATCGTGGTGGCTGTTACTGAGAGGGGCGGCCGCTAAGCTGGGGGAAAGGAGCAAAAAGCAGAGCCTTCCAATACCGCGATGAGGTGGTGAAGCGAGCGTGAGTGTATTCTGTCGCCCTTGCACAAACTGAACTCACAGGAAACGGAATGAAAGGGCCGGTCGCGACAGTCGAGCTCTGGGAAAAGGGCCGATGTGTTTTCAGTCACGCGGTCTCTAGGGAGCTGCTCCAGGCTGCAGTTGATGAAGGTTGTCATTTGCTGCTTGTAGGAGGAGACGGGGCACCGGTGCTTGGCAAAGATGCAATGGTCCCCCTAGGTCATCTGTTGAAACGACAACGGAGCCAGCGCGGCCAGCAACCTGCTGTTCAGCCAAACACTGAAGATCGCTCGCCCGGTGTCAGCTTGGGGTGGCTTATCGCACTGTTCGAATGGGCCTGTCAGAATTCCCCGCTCGCAGAAATCCGGTACGTTCACCATGCCGAGTTCACCCTTCCCACACCGAAGCAGCCCTTGCTTCGGATTGAACAGCATGACTCAGGCCGCTACGCCCCTCGGACTTGGGAGAATGCCAAGAGCGCTGACATTACCGTCGCCTTTGCCTCCGATTTCACAACCCGGGGTGAGCAATTGACACTGCGGGCGGCCGGTGAAGCCTATGTGGCCATCCCCGTTTCAATCGAGCCAGTCGCCGCTGCCCGGCGCCTCTATAAGGCGATGTCAGCTGCAAAGGCGCGCACCTTGAATGTCGCCGGGAACGGTATCTACACACTGTCTAAGCATGGCTGGACGCAGGAGAGCATCAATGCCTGGGTGTACCAAGTCATCGGCAAGGTCCACCAGCACTGGCCAATCGAGTTCATCCGATCTGGCGGCCAGACAGGAGTTGACGTTGCCGGTTTGGTTAGTGCGCATGCGTTGGGGATTGATTGTCTTGGCCTGTTTCCGAAGCACTTCCTCCAACGAGCGGAGGACAACGTTGATGTGCGTCGCACTGCAACAGAACTCGAAGCTGAAATTCGGACCTGGGCATTGATGCTTGGAGTTAAGAATCCATCGACTGATGAATAGGTCTAGGGTGGCGGTGGGGCCTGGCGCAACCGGTAGGCATCGTACCCCTGCAAGAAATAGCCTTTGGCTACGAGGCTGTTCAACAGTCGCTGATTGACGATCGATTGCACGTACACGATCAACCCATTGCTGTCCGCAATCCGTTCTGCATGGCTCAGGAAATGTGTGAATTGCCCCTTCCCTCGCTCGCCTTCATTCGTGACTTCCAGATCAGCCAGGTCAAGCGTCCAGCGGCCTTCCCCGCCAATCCTGCGTGCCGCGATCCGGGCATACACCATCAGGTCGCCAAACTGGAAGCGAGATCTAGCCCCCATAGATCTAGCATTCGCTGCAGCGAAAGCTTCAAGGGCCAGGTAGTTGGTGGCGTGATTGCTCATCGATGGGATTACTCATTTGGGACTAAGTACCAGGTGTAGGTTGAGCGCAGGTCAACTCGACGAGCCTGGCCAGGTGGCTGACCTCTACAAGTCCTACGGTGATCTGGAGTCGATGGTATCCCGACTGATCAGCCGCCAGGTTCCCAACCAGATCGAAAATACCTTCGGCCGCTACACGGCGATTCGTGCGGTTCAAGAACGTGGGCAGTTCGTGATCGACGCTGCCGCGGCGCTCAAAGGCTCCGTCAATGGCCCTGTCATTATCGACAGCATTCAGATCGAGAATCTGGATTTCAGCGATGCCTACGAGCGCTCCATCGAGGATCGAATGAAGGCGGAGGTCCAGGTCAAAACTCGTGAGCAGATGCTGGCAACGGAGAAAGTCCAGGCTGAGATCCGCGTGACCCAGGCGAACGCAGAAGCTGAAGCCAAGCTCGCTCAAGCCAAGGCGGACGCCGAGGCGACACGGCTTCGTGGCGAGGCTGAAGCCGAAGCCATCAAGGCTCGTGCGGCAGCGTTGGCGAGCAACCAGAACCTCGTTGAGCTGACCAAGGCCGAACGATGGGATGGAAAACTTCCCACCACCATGATCCCCGACTCGGCAATTCCCTTCCTGGGCTCCAAGAACTGACTGAGTTCTTCATCCGCCAAGGCCCGCCCCATCTAGGCGGGCCATCTCACGGTGAACTCCAATGATGCGGAGGCGGGCAAACTTTCCGCCCGCCCTCTTCATTCGAACCCTTGCCAACTCACCGTTATCCTCCCGACCAACAACAAGCTTGGGAGGCACCAATGGAAATTGTCCACGCGACCCGTCCTGATGGATCAACGGTACAGCTACGAGTTGATGGTTCGGAGGTCGGCACAACCGACAGCGACCAGAAGCTGCTTCATCTTCTTCCCAAGCTACTTTTGGATGAACCTTTAACTGAGGCCGTATCCCTGGACCGAGTGGTGTTGGAGGTCATCTCCAACGTCGACGGTTTGCTCCCGGCCGAAGGCGTGGTGATCCGGCAGCCGTACCCCAATTCCTCCTACCTGGTCGGTGGTTCGGTGCGTAATCGCAATGGTTGGTGCGTACCGGCGGCCAATCTCCCTGAGCGCTTCGAAGTAGAGTTCCGCTGGACCTTCGTGTCACTGCTCAGTGACGGAAGTGATTGGGTGGTTCGCCATTTCATCCAACTGGAGCTGGAGCAAGGCCCGTTTCGGACGTACACCATGGCGGTGTCCAACTGGCCAAATGGCCGTGCCTCGGTCCCGAACATGTACCGCTATGCCATGGCATTTCTGAAGCCCTCCCAGGTGCTGGAGCAGCACAGAAAAGGAAGGCCGACGCTGAATGTCGGCCTCCTACGTGATGGCATGCTCGGCGTGACTTTCCGAGAGGAGATGCGGATTCCCACAATCCCCTACGAACAGGCAACCAGCATTCACCTTTACCAGAAACAGCAGCTACATGAAGTGGTCCAGGTTACGGATTTCACGTTGCTGAATGATGAGCACAAGGCAAATGGTGCCCTGGAGATGCCAGCAAGAGTGCTTCTGGATGCGATCTCTCTGGCAGCAAAGGTTCCCTACAAGCGCCCCGAGGTACCTTCCGCGACACCTGGAAGTTCCGAGGATTGCCTTGGGCAATTGGAATCGCACCCTGCTCTGCAGATGCTTTCCGACTGGTGGAACGCTCACCGGATTCCGGTGGCTGGAGAGTTGCCTGCGGCGATGGTCATGCCCTACATCCGGGTTCAAGATGATAACTCCTACTGGTGTGGGTACCGGGAGACACCCAACAGCACCATTGAGGGCATGAACTGCGTTTACAGTTCATGCGCTACCTGTGGTGATGCGGTCCTGCTTCACTTCATGGCTTCCGTGAAACACAGCGAGTTCCCAGATGGCTTCCTTGATGTGCGATGCCTGGATGGTTCCGAGTGGGTGGAGGTCGAAGCAACCCGTGAGCAAATGGCCAGGGGCGAGTATGACGAGGCCTACTACTGCCTGGCAGCACTTGCCGGATTCCCTAACAACTTTCCTGCTGCATACCGGCGCCTCCTGCAGGATTCCTTTGAAGCTCCATCGTCGCAATCCAGAGACTGGGCGTGAGGAGTAGGCGGGCATGAGGCCCGCCTTTCGCTTATTGGTCTTGGATCACCTCGAAGTAGCCCGCCGATTTCTCCACGGTGGTTTCCCCGCAGTGCGGACATTCAAGCGGCCAGCGGTCCAGGTCGCCCAGCGCATTGGGACTGAATTCGCGGATGGTGAAGGCTTCGCTGCACTTGCTGCAAATGAGCTGGTGGTCTTCGTACACAAGGATTCTCCAATCTGAAGGGCTAGCTCAATCTCTTGACTGAGCCTCTACCCTTTACAGTTTTCGAACAGGCGCCTATTCCGGCGGGTCAAAAGCTATGCTTTCAATCCGACCAAAAGGAACCCAGACATGTGCAGCCACTATGAGGCCCCGGAAACTCAGCGGTTGATCGATGGATTTGGGGTAGCTCCCGAGGGGCAGTTCAAGATGGATCTCTGGCCCTGCTACGAAGGTCCATTTATCCGTCTGCGTGACACTGAATCACCTGATGAGGAAGGGCCGGAATTTGAGGCGTTAGTCGGCCAATTTGGGCTCTTGCCATTTTGGGCAAAAACACGAACGTTGGGGCGTGATACTTACAATGCTCGCACCGAGACTGTGGCGAGCAAGCCTTCCTATCGAGTGGCTTGGCGTGAAGCGAAGCACTGCATCATCCCGGCCGCGGCAATCTATGAACCAGATTGGCGTACAGGAAAATCGGTCCCAACTCGCATCAGCAGGAAGGACGGCGGCATCATGTCGATCGCTGGGTTGTGGGAGCGGTGGAAGACTCCTGAGGGCGATTTGCATTCCTACACGATGCTGACTGTTAATGCGGATGACCACGCACTAATGCAAAATTTTCATAAGCCTGGTTCAGAAAAGCGCATGGTCGTCATCCTGCCAAACGGGCTGATCCAGGATTGGCTGCGCGCGCCGGCGGAGCGAAGTATGGATTTCATGCAGCAGTACCCTGCCGATCGCCTCCAGGCCGAAGCTAGGGGATGAACGTTCCGGGGCGGAAAGGCTTCGCAGGGTGCGTTCCAGGCGCAATATGAAGCTCAGTGCCCCTGCTGGCGCCTATATTCCTGCCATGCGTCGATCGGGGTGTTGATGCCTGGTTTGTTTATCCAGCTGTATCTCCCATGCTCGCCAAGTTGGGTCCACCACTGGAGTGCATCCTCTCCTCCGACAGCCAGAATGGCCATGCTCACCTCAGAGGTCAGCTCCCCAGGAGCAAGCTGGCCGTCGAACATTTCAAACAGAGTCTCAAGCGTGGCTGGTTTTCTCGGAAGATTGTCCTCCACTGTGTAGCGGTAGGACCCTTTTTGCCCCAAGAGAAAGCCATTACCGCTGGCAGATCCGAACTTCACCCCATCGATGGCGTTATCGATCATCTTGGGGATTTCTTCCAGGGCATCAGATGGCGCATCGATCTCGATTGTGATCTTCATTTTGATGCGCTCGGGTAGGCTGTCAGCCATGAAGGTGCTCCTGACGAGGAAGGGTTCTTACAGAAGCCTGGAATGTAGCGCGGCCTAGCCTGCACTCGCCATTCCCTCTACAAGAAAATTTTCCTGAGCAAGTGAAAGCCCCCTAGTGGCACAGGAAGCCCGCGTCGATGATGGACAGCAGACGAGAGAGATTGGGGGGGGAAAGATGGTTGCTGATAGTTTTAGGGGTAAGCCCGCGGTCCTGCAGAACACCTCTGCGTTGAGTGTGCTCCTAACGCACTTGGCAGAATCTGGCTGGCTTCCGCATGAGGTACTGCAAGGAAGCGAATGGCTGTACGCCCCCGACGTAACGAAGGTCCAGGAAAAGATTATTTGCTGCGACCCACCGGTGATTCGGCTGTTGAAGAACGGCAGCAACACTGCGCTGATTCACTTGAAGTGGGGCGAATCGCCTTCCAGGATGGTCGTGGATTACACCAAGTCCTGGGGATTCGAGCCCGTGATCCAGCAGGCGCTGGCGCGCATGAATGAAGCAGGTGTCAGCCAGTAGAATCATTGTCTACAGCCGTCTGGCGGGTGTCCCAGCCCCTCAGGCTGGCCCTAGGAAGGAAGGAAGAGGATCGAGATGGTTTTGATTGAAATGGCGCTACAGCGTGCGCTGAGCGCATATATGGGCAAGGTCGATAAGGCCGGCATGCCTTATATCTTGCATCCACTGCGTCTGATGGCCAGATTCACTGACCCATTCGAGCAAGCGGTATCTCTTCTCCACGATGTGATCGAGGACAGTGACACCACCGCGGAGGATCTACTCAACGAAGGCTTTCCGGAGTTCGTAGTCGAGGTCGTCGTCATCTTGAGCCGTCGACGTGGAGAGAGCTACGCGGACTTCATCGAACGGATTTGTCTAAACCCGCTGGCGCGCAAGATCAAGCTGGCTGACATCGAAGACAACCTAAACGTGCTGAGGCTGGCGAGCCTCGGGGAGTCGGATCTTCGTCGTGTGTCGAAATACCATCAGGCCTGGAAGCGCTTAAGCACCTTCGAAGCAGGCCAGTAGCGGCCAGCAGTGGCCTTTCCGCGAGGAGTTCACCTCCTCGCATGCCCCTACCCTCGATCCGCCCTGGAAGCCTGCAGCTTCCGGAATTTCAGCACCCTGTTTTCGCCCGAACTCAAGCGTTCATGGGGGTAAGCTCCGGACAACTGAATTTTCGCGGAGGGGATGAAATGCGTGGCTCACCTGGTCGCCAAGCGGGCTTCTCGCTTTTAGAGCTGTCGATTGTACTTGCCATCATGGCAATGCTTGCCGTCGCCGCTGTGCCGAGATACATGGAAGAGATCAATCGGAACCGTTCGCGAGTTACGACTGAAAACACTCAAGCCATCCTGGACGCGGCCAGGGCCTACCGGCTGTCCAAAGGAGCCTGGCCAGGTGGCGCATCCTGTATCAATGCCATCTCTGAAATGGTGAGCCAATCCCCGGCAATGCTGCCCTCTGGCCTGGACGTGAACAAATACAACAACACTGTCTCCACATCCTGCACGGCATGGACGTTCAGCGTTGACCAGTCCATCGTGGAAGACTGGGATGGGGTGCTGGCCAACAACCTACCGGGGACTTCGATCGTCAATGCATCTCAAAACCGAATCCGAAGCACCATTGGGATACCGGGCTCGGAGACAGCTAACGACGCGAAGCTATCTCGCGTAGCTGAGCAAAACGTAGAACTCAACCGGATGAGAACCAACCTGCTGTTGGGCAACAACGACATCAAGGAGGTTGGTCGAATCGAAGCGGTCAATGCCGCCATCAGTGGACTGGCAGAGGCTAGCCAGTTGAGGGTGAATGGCGTATCTCAGTTCAACGGAGAAGGTACCTTCCAAGACGGGATTTCGCTGCAGAAGGTCGTCCAGGAGAACACGTCCTGCCCAAAGACTGGTGCGATCGCAAGGTCTAGCGCCGGCGTAATACTTTCTTGCCAATCCGGTATTATTTAGAACTACACAGGTCATGCAGTTATATTGATACCATAAACTCTCGAAAGCGCACAGCGGCTGTCGTTACAAATATCCCACAAGTCCTTGCTCAATCTTTATCAGGCCTGAATTCAACACATAAGTGCAACGCTCACCCCTGTATGCACTTCGTACGGCGTCTTCCAGCCCAAGCGCTTGCGC
>NZ_MBPN01000054.1 GCF_001695625.1 Pseudomonas defluvii | reverse complement strand
CTCGTCGGCCTTCTCAAAACGGGCAACCATACCTTGCGACGGACGACCCAGGGTGCTGACCAGCAGGATTGCCAGGGCGCCCAGGATGAAGCCCGGGATGATTTCGTACAGACCCAGCAGGGCGAAATGCTTCCAGACAACCACGGTAATCGCACCGACCAGGATACCGGCCAGCGCACCATTACGGGTCATGCCTTTCCACAGTACGGAGATCAGTACCACAGGACCGAAGGCAGCGCCGAAGCCCGCCCAGGCATAGCTCACCAGGCCCAGGACCTTGTTCTCAGGGTTGGCGGCGATGCCAATCGCAATCAGCGCTACGGCCAGCACCATCAGACGACCGACCCAGACCAGCTCAAGCTGCGAAGCACTCTTGCGCAGGAAAGCCTTGTAGAAGTCTTCGGTCAACGCACTGGAGCACACCAGCAGCTGGCAGCTCAGGGTGCTCATTACGGCAGCCAGAATAGCCGACAGCAGCACGCCTGCGATCCATGGGTTGAACAGGATTTTGGCCAGTTCGATGAACACACGCTCATGGTTCTCGGTCACAGGACCGGCCAGATCAGGGTGCGCCGAGAAGTAGGCAATACCGAAGAAACCGACGGCACAGGTACCGACCAGGCACAGAATCATCCAGGTCATGGAGATACGGCGGGCCTTGGCGATCGACTTGACCGAATCTGCCGCCATGAAGCGCGCCAGGATGTGCGGCTGACCAAAGTAACCCAGACCCCAGCCCATCAGCGAGATGATGCCGATAAAGGTAGTGCCTTTGAGCATGTCGAAGTTCGCCGGGTCTTGCGCTTCGATGGCCAGGAAGGTCGTATCGACGCCACCGGTGGCGAGCAGAACAATGATCGGCGTCAGAATCAGCGCGAAGATCATCAGGGTCGCCTGAACGGTATCGGTCCAGCTCACAGCCAGGAAACCACCAACAAAGGTGTAGGCGATCGTGGCGGCTGCACCTGCCCACAGGGCAGTTTCATAGGACATGCCGAAGGTGCTTTCGAACAGACGGGCACCTGCAACGATGCCGGAAGCACAGTAGATTGTGAAGAACACCAGAATCACCACCGCGGAGATGATCCGCAGCAGGCCGCTCTTGTCTTCAAAACGGCTGGTGAAGTAGTCCGGCAGGGTCAGCGCGTCACCGTTGTATTCGGTTTGAACACGCAGGCGCCCGGCAACGAACAGCCAGTTCAAGTAGGCACCGATGATCAGGCCGATAGCGATCCAGACCTCCGACAGACCCGACATGTAGATCGCGCCTGGCAGGCCCATCAGCAGCCAGCCGCTCATGTCCGAGGCACCCGCCGAGAGCGCGGTTACCACGCTACCCAGGCTGCGGCCGCCCAGAATGTAGTCGGAAAGGTTGTTGGTGGAGCGATAGGCCATGAAGCCGATCAGCACCATCGCCAAGATGTAGATCACGAAGGTGATCAGGGTTGGGTTGCTTACACTCATGATGTTGCGCCCTGGAATTTGTTTTTATGGTAGCCGCAGTTGGCTGATGCCGCCGGCAAAGCCGTTCATTCCCTGAACGCTCGTCACGGGTAGCACTGAAGCCCAACCGCGCATGGAGTGATGCGAAGACTTCCAGATAAAGCCCCGCACGGGTACACCTGACCTCAAGCGAGGTTGCACCGAGGCCGCGAATGCTATGCAACAACGCAAAGAAGGTGCAACCAATTTCTGCAATCCAGTTGCACCTCGTCGGATATTTCCGATGACGACCACTTTTTGCTCCCTTATGGAGCAAAAAGCACGATCTACAGAAGTAAACGCACCCTAAACAGCCAAAACGGCTGAGCCCCTCAAACTGTCGGACGAGCTGCACTTTTTTTGTACGAAAAATGGGTTGCACCAGGTTGCACCCAGACCCCGCCACAGCTAATCTTTGCGCCAGCTAGTGCCACATCACGTGGCGATAATGAGGATAAGAAATGGCGACGACCACCCTAGGGGTCAAACTCGACGACCCGACCCGTGAGCGACTCAAAGCAGCTGCGCAGTCCATTGACCGCACGCCGCACTGGTTGATCAAACAGGCAATTTTCAATTACCTGGAAAGGCTCGAGGGTGGCGCCACCCTGACCGAACTCGCCGGACAAGCCCACAACCACGCTGACGAAGCCGGCGAAGTGCAACCTGATCACGCTCACCAGTGCTTCCTCGAGTTCGCCGAAAGCATCCTGCCGCAGTCCGTTCTGCGCTCGGCCATTACATCGGCCTATCGCCGCCCCGAGCAGGAAGTCGTGCCGATGCTGCTGGAGCAGGCTCGCCTGCCGGCAGCCATGGCCGATGCCGCCAACAAACTGGCCGCCGGTATCGCCGAGAAGCTGCGTAACCAGAAGAGCGCCAGCGGTCGCGCCGGTGTCGTTCAGGGCCTGCTGCAGGAGTTCTCCCTGTCGTCCCAGGAAGGCGTAGCACTGATGTGCCTGGCCGAAGCGCTGCTGCGCATCCCGGACAAAGGCACCCGTGACGCCCTGATCCGCGACAAGATCAGCACCGGCAACTGGCAGCCGCACCTGGGCAACAGCCCGTCGCTGTTCGTCAACGCGGCCACGTGGGGCTTGCTGCTGACCGGCAAACTGGTCTCGACCCACAACGAATCCGGCCTCACCGCTTCGCTCAGCCGCATCATCGGCAAGAGCGGCGAGCCGATGATCCGCAAGGGCGTCGACATGGCCATGCGCCTGATGGGCGAGCAGTTCGTCACCGGCGAAACCATTGCCGAAGCGCTGGCCAACGCCACTCGCTTTGAAGCCAAAGGCTTCCGCTACTCCTACGACATGCTTGGCGAAGCCGCACTGACCGAGCATGACGCACAGAAATACCTGGCCTCTTACGAGCAGGCGATTCACTCGATCGGCAAAGCGTCTCACGGCCGTGGCATCTATGAAGGCCCGGGCATCTCGATCAAGCTCTCGGCCCTGCACCCTCGCTACAGCCGCGCCCAGTACGAGCGCGTGATGAACGAGCTGTACCCACGCCTGCTGTCGCTGACCCTGCTGGCCAAGCAGTACGACATCGGCCTGAACATCGACGCCGAGGAAGCCGACCGCCTAGAGCTGTCGCTGGACCTGCTCGAGCGCCTGTGCTTCGAACCACAACTGGCGGGCTGGAACGGTATCGGCTTCGTTATCCAGGCTTATCAGAAGCGCTGCCCACACGTCATCGACTACGTGATCGACCTGGCACGCCGCAGCCGTCACCGCCTGATGATCCGCCTGGTGAAAGGCGCGTACTGGGACAGCGAGATCAAGCGCGCCCAGGTCGAAGGCCTGGAAGGCTACCCGGTCTACACCCGCAAGGTGTACACCGACGTTTCCTATATCGCCTGCGCCCGCAAGCTGCTGTCGGTACCGGAAGCCATCTACCCGCAGTTCGCTACCCACAACGCCCACACCCTGTCGGCCATCTATCAGATCGCCGGGCAGAACTACTACCCGGGCCAGTACGAGTTCCAGTGCCTGCACGGCATGGGTGAACCACTGTACGAACAAGTCGTGGGCAAGGTTGCCGATGGCAAGCTGAACCGTCCATGCCGCGTGTATGCCCCGGTCGGTACCCACGAAACGCTGCTGGCCTACCTGGTTCGCCGCCTGCTGGAAAACGGCGCGAACACCTCGTTCGTCAACCGTATTGCCGACCACTCCATCTCCATTCAGGAACTGGTGGCCGACCCGGTTGCAACCATCGAGCGCATGGCCACCCAAGAGGGCAGCGCTGGCTTGCCGCACCCACGCATTCCATTGCCGCGTGAACTGTATGGCAGCGAGCGGGCGAACTCCGCCGGCATCGACATGGCCAACGAACACCGCCTGGCTTCGCTGTCCTGCGCCCTGCTCAGCAGCGCCCACAACAACTGGTTGGCCGCGCCGATGCTCGGTTGCGCCGCCAGCGCCGGCACTCAACAGCCGGTACTGAACCCGGCCGATCATCGCGATCTGGTCGGTCACGTTCAGGAAGCCAACATCGAAGACGTCGACAACGCCATTCAGTGTGCATTGAATGCCGCACCGATCTGGCAGGCCACGCCTCCGGCAGAACGCGCCGCCATTCTGGAGCGCGCCGCCGACCTGATGGAAGCCGATATCCAGCCGCTGATGGGCCTGCTGGCTCGCGAAGCTGGCAAGACCTTTGCCAACGCCATCGCCGAAGTGCGTGAAGCCGTAGACTTCCTGCGCTACTACGCAGTGCAGGCACGCAACGACTTCAGCAACGACGCCCACCGCCCACTGGGCCCAGTTGTCTGCATCAGCCCGTGGAACTTCCCACTGGCAATCTTCAGCGGTCAGGTCGCAGCTGCGCTCGCCGCAGGCAACCCGGTACTGGCCAAGCCTGCCGAACAAACCCCGCTGGTCGCAGCGCAAGCGGTACGCCTGCTGCTCGAAGCCGGCATTCCAGAAGGCGTGCTGCAACTGCTGCCAGGCCGCGGCGAAAGCGTCGGTGCCCGCCTGGTTGGTGACGAGCGCGTCAAAGGTGTCATGTTCACCGGTTCCACCGAAGTCGCGCGTCTGCTGCAACGCAACATCGCCGGTCGTCTCGACAACCAGGGCCGTCCGATTCCGCTGATCGCCGAAACCGGTGGCCAGAACGCCATGATCGTCGACTCCTCGGCACTGACCGAACAAGTGGTCATGGACGTGGTGACGTCGGCCTTCGACAGCGCCGGTCAACGTTGCTCGGCACTGCGCGTGCTGTGCCTGCAGGAAGACTCGGCTGACCGCGTGATCGAAATGCTCAAGGGCGCCATGGCGGAATACCGCATGGGCAACCCGGAACGTCTGTCCGTGGACATTGGCCCGGTGATCGACGCCGAAGCCAAGGCCGGCATCGAGAAGCACATCCAGGGCATGCGCGAGAAAGGCCGCTCGGTCTATCAAGTGGCTATCGCCGATACCGAAGAATGCAAACGCGGCACCTTCGTCATGCCGACACTGATCGAGCTGGAAAGCTTCGATGAGCTGCAACGCGAGATCTTCGGCCCGGTACTGCACGTCGTGCGCTACAAGCGCAAGGAGATGGACCAACTGATCGACCAGATCAACGGCTCCGGTTACGGCCTGACCCTGGGCGTGCACACCCGTATCGACGAGACCATTGCCAAGGTCGTCGGCAGCGTCAACGCCGGCAACGTCTACGTCAACCGCAACATCGTCGGCGCCGTGGTCGGTGTACAACCGTTCGGCGGTGAAGGCCTGTCGGGCACCGGCCCGAAAGCAGGTGGCCCGCTGTACCTGTACCGCCTGCTGTCGACCCGTCCGGCCAACGCCATCGAACAATCGTTCAAGCGTACCGACGGCGAAAACACGCCAGACACCCAGATGCACGACAGCCTGACCAAGCCACTGCAGGCCCTGAAAGCCTGGGCTGGCAGCAACCAGATGGTCGAGCTGGGCGCACTCTGCGAGCAGTTTGCCGAGCAGTCGCAAAGCGGGATCACACGCGTCCTCACCGGCCCGACCGGCGAGCGCAACAGCTACACCATCCTGCCACGCGAGCATGTACTGTGCTTGGCCGAAAGCGAAGCTGACCTGCTGACACAACTGGCGGCGGTACTGGCGGTCGGTAGTTCGGCGGTATGGCCAGACAATGCACTGGGCAAAACCCTGCGCACTCGCCTGCCAAAAGACGTACAAGCCCGCATCAAGCTGGTGGCCGAGTGGAACAAGGACGACGTCGTATTCGACGCTGTTCTGCACCACGGCGACTCCGACCAACTGCGCAGCGTTTGCGAGCAGGTGGCCAAGCGTGCCGGTGCCATCGTCGGCGTCCAGGGCCTGTCCTCGGGCGAAACCACGATTGCTCTGGAGCGCCTGGTGATCGAACGTGCACTGAGCGTCAACACCGCCGCAGCGGGTGGTAACGCGAGCCTGATGACCATCGGCTAAGCGATTCGCACCCAAACAAGCAAAAGAGGCGCGTTCGCGCACCTCAGACAGCTGACAAACCCCCGCTCTTTAGCGGGGGTTTGTTTTTCAAGCCAAAGACAGTAACCGCCACAGCGTGCTGGCGCTAACCACTGTGGAAGTTGGCTTTATCAGCAAGCTGCAGCGCGCCCACCAAACGTGCGAAGACTCCAGAATTTCATTAGTTCAGACGCAATAGCCAACACCACCATTAACACCGTGCTACGGTCCGGAAAAAATTGAGCACCCAGCACTAAAACCGACACTGAGGGCGCAATGAAAAAAATCCTCAAGGGCATCTGCAAGTAGCCAACCCACCTCGCGGCATCTCGCTGGGCCAAGAATAAAAAACAGCTGACAAATAACGACACCTGCAACACCCAATTCAGTACGAGCTTCAGCGCTTGGGCAGGCCCCAGGTCACCCCAATAAGCCAATGTCATTTCCCACGCGGCCAGGTACGGCACTTTGTCGTGCCGTAGATTTGTCGTCACGTACAACGCGATGTAGAGAACATCAAACCATCCCCATGCAAACCATACCGTCGACTTGCAGCCACTGTCTTTTGCGCTCATTCAGTACAAACCTTTCTTCTGCCCACATTGGCGCTTCGGCCGAACGTGACACGCTGACGTAAGTTGAAGTTCGCGTATTTCGATTTGCACGGCAGCGACCTAGAGACGTGTTGGTTTGCCATCAAGCCAGATCGAACAATCCCTTTGATGTAGTCCGCATCCCAGCGGCAAGTAGGACGCATCCCAAACCCCAAAAAAGGCACTCAATGCACAGCGCGCTTTTTCCTCACCCGGAAAGTAACGGGCTGCCATAATGAGCGCGCATCACGAGTGGTTCTGAGGGGGAGCCACCGCGCGCACGGAGGTTCACCCATGTTCGATGTCACCGCATTGCTGCGCCAGCGCTTCGCAGCCTTGCGCAGCACCGCCGAATTCTTCTCGCTGCGCTATGTGCAGGAGTCCCGACAACACCTGTCGGTACGCAAGAACGTCGCCGAGCCACCCAGCCTGGGTTGCGATGAAGGGGCGATGCTGACAGTACGCCTCAACGGCGTGGAAGCCTATGCAGCAACCGCCGACCTGTCCCAGGCGGGCCTGCAACGCGCGCTGGAGCAGGCCGAAACACTGGCCCGAAGCATCAACGGCCACGCCCTGCTCAACCTGAGCCAGCAGCCGGTGACCAGCGCTCAGGCCGACTACTGCTCCCCCAACCTTGCGCAGCCGTTTCCCAGCCTTAGCGACTGCTATGCGCTACTGGCCAGCGAATCAGCCAGCGTACCGGCGGACTCGCGCCTGGTGAATTGGCAGGCCAGCCTGGGCATCACCACGGTCGAACAGATTTACCTGAACAACGCTGGCGCGCAGCTGCGCCAGGCCCAGCGCTTCGTTTATCCAGGGTTCGGGGTCACCGCCTTTGACGGTCAGGACAGCCAAAGCCGCAGCCTGGGCCGGGAAAATTTCGGCCAGCAGGGCGGGTTCGATGTGATCGAGCGTTGCGGGCTGATAGGTGCCGGCGCCTTGGTCGCCGACCAGGCACTGCAACTGCTGCTGGCACCCAATACGCCCAGCGGCGTACGCGACCTGCTGTTGATGCCCGACCAGATGATGCTGCAGATCCACGAGTCCATCGGCCACCCGCTTGAAATGGACCGCATCCTCGGTGACGAGCGCAACTACGCGGGCACCAGCTTCGTCAACGCCAGCGACTTCGGCCATTTACAGTACGGCTCTATGTTGCTGAATGTCACCTTCGACCCCGATATCCCGGAACAACTGGCCAGCTATGCCCATGACGATGATGGTACGCCGGCACACAAGACCTTCCTGATCCGTGACGGCCTGCTACTACGCCCCCTGGGCAGTGCGTTGTCGCAGTTTCGCTCCGGCCTCGATGGCGTTGCCAACAGCCGCGCCTGTGGCTGGAACCGTGCACCGATCGACCGCATGGCCAACCTCAATATCGAGCCGGGCGAACAGAGCCTGGCGCAACTGATCAGCGGCATCGAACACGGCATTCTGATGAAAACCAACCGTTCGTGGTCCATCGACGATGCGCGCAACAAGTTCCAGTTCGGCTGCGAGTGGGGCCAGTTGATCGAAAACGGCGAGCTCAAGGGCGTGGTCAAAAATCCAAATTATCGGGGCGTTTCAGCACAGTTCTGGCGCAACCTCAGCGCCGTGGGCGATGCCAGCACCTTCCAGGTACTCGGCACACCTAACTGCGGCAAGGGCGAACCCAACCAGGTGATTCGGGTCGGGCATGCCTCACCGGCCTGCGTGTTCAGCCAGATCGACGTATTCGGAGGAGATGCCTGATGGCCTACCTGGAACATTTCCAACGCCTGGTGAACAGCCTGCGCGATGCCGTACGCGCCCCCGAACACTTCACCCTGAGCTACAGCGCCGAGCAGTCGCAGTTCATTCGTTTCAACCATGCCCAGGTCCGCCAGGCCGGCAACGTCGCGCAGGCCAGCGCCAGCCTCAAACTGATCGACAGCGGACGTCAGGCCGACTTTCAACTCACCCTCAGCGGGGACAGCGACGCTGACCTACAACGCCTGCAGCAGGCCCTGGCACAACTGCGACAGACCTTGCCGCTGATCCCGGTCGACCCCTACCTGAAACTGAACGAGGCCGTCTGGCATAGCCACAACGTGCAGAACACGCCTCTGCCAGACACCGCCGAGGTACTCGCCCAGATCGCCGCAGGTGCCACGGGGCTGGACCTGGTCGGGATCTACGCAGCAGGCCCGATCTGCCGAGGCTTCGCCAGCTCATTTGGCGCCTTTGGCTGGCATCAGGCCAACAGCTTCAACCTCGACTGGAGCCTGTTCCATGCCAACGGGCAGGCCGTCAAAGCCAACTATGCCGGCCAATGCTGGGACGCCGCGACATTGGCCTTGCGCCTGCATCAGGCCCGCGAGCAACTGGACTACCTGGACCGCCCACTCAAGGTCCTCGCACCCGGCCAGTACCGTGCCTACCTGGCGCCCGCAGCGCTGGACGAAATCATCGGCATGCTCTGCTGGGGTGGTTTTTCCGCCCAGGCCATCGCCAACAAGGACAGCCCGCTACAACGTCTTTACGCCAGCGATGCACAGTTGAGCCCGCTGATCGGCATCGCCGAACAGGTCAGCGGCTCGCTCAGCCCAGCGTTCTCCGAGGAAGGCTACCCGCGCAGCGACCTCTCGCTGATCGCACAGGGCAAGGCCCACCAACGACTGGTCGGTGCCCGCAGTGCAGCCGAGTTCGAGTTGCTGGCCAATGGCGCCGACAGCGATGAGTCACCCTGCGCACTGAGCATGGCCCCCGGCGAACTGGCGGCGGATGCAATCCTCGCCCAACTGGGCACAGGCCTGTACATCAGCAACCTCTGGTACCTGAACTACTCAGACCTGCCAGCAGCGCGCATGACCGGCCTGACCCGCTTCGCGACCTTCTGGGTTGAGGACGGGAAAATCCAGGCACCGGTCAGCACCATGCGCTTTGACGACAGCGTCTACAGCCTGCTCGGTACGCAGTTGGAAGCACTGACCTGCGACCGCGAGCTGATCCTGTCGACCAGCACCTATGACCAACGCCAGACCCGCTCTACGCACCTGCCGGGCGCGCTGGTCAAATGCCTGACGCTGACCCTGTGATAGCTACTTATCGCCGGCAATACCGGCGATAAGGCCCCACCTCGGAGAGAGGCCCTATGCCTGATCGCGCGCCCCTAGACAGCACCACCGCCCGCTGGATTCCCTGGGTGGTGGCCATCGCTTTCTTCATGCAGTCACTCGACGGCACCATCCTCAACACCGCCCTGCCCGCCATGGCCCGCGACTTGGCCGAAGACCCCCTGCGCATGCAGTCTGTCATCATCGCCTACATGCTCACTGTGGCCTTGCTGATTCCCGCGTCGGGCTGGATCGCCGACCGCTTTGGCACCAAACGGATCTTTTTCGGCGCGATTTTGCTGTTCAGTATCGGCTCGCTGCTCTGCGCCTTGGCCGACAGCCTCGGGATGCTGGTCGCCGCACGGGTGATCCAGGGGCTGGGCGGCGCGCTGATGCTGCCCGTCGGACGCCTGGTGGTGTTGCGCGCCTACCCACGCTCCGAGCTGGTGCGGATCATGAGCTTCATCACCATTCCCGGCCTGCTCGGCCCACTGCTGGGGCCGACCCTGGGCGGCTGGCTCGTGGAAATACTCAGCTGGCACTGGATCTTCCTGCTCAACCTGCCCGTCGGGGCGGTGGGTTGCTATGCCGTGTGGAAATTCATCCCCGACTTGCGCGGTACCGAGCGCACACGCTTCGACGGCATGGGTTTCCTGCTGTTCGGCGCGGCAATGGTGCTGATCACCATTGCCATGGAGGGCTTGGGCGAGCTGCACCTGCCGCACTTGCGGGTGATGTTGCTGCTGTTCGCCGGCATGGCCTGCCTGGCAGCCTATTGGCTGCGCGCCGGCAGTACGGAGGACCCGCTGTTCTCGCCCCGGTTGTTTCGCACCCGGACCTTTTCGGTGGGTATTCTTGGCAACCTGTTCGCCCGCCTGGGCAGTGGCGCCCTGCCTTTTCTGGTGCCACTGCTGCTGCAGGTCGCGCTGGGCTATTCGCCCTCAGAAGCCGGCATGAGCATGATTCCGCTGGCGGCCGCGGCGATGCTGGCCAAGTCGGTGGCCCAACCCCTGATCGAGCGCCTCGGCTACCGTACGATCCTCACCGGCAACACCCTGCTGCTGGGCGTGCTGCTGGCCAGCATGGGACTGGTCGATGAACAGACGCCCTACGCCGTGCTGCTGGTCCAATTGGCACTGCTTGGGGCCGTCAACTCGCTGCAATTCACTGCAATGAATACCGTGACCCTGATCGACCTTGACGATGCCAGCGCCAGCAGCGGCAACAGCCTGCTTTCCGTGGTGGCACAACTTTCGCTGAGCCTGGGTGTCGCCTGTGCCGGTGCGCTGCTGGGCGGGTTCACCGCAGCGGGCAGTGCCGAAGGGGTGGAAAGCACACTGGGTGCGTTCCAACTGACCTTCCTGACCATCGGCCTGATGGCCATGTTGGCCGCAGCGATCTTCATGCAGCTGTCAAAGACGGACGGAAGGCGTGCCCGTCGTCTGGAACCTGAAATCGAGCCTTAGGGCGAATGGCCACGAGGCTGGTACACTGCGCGACATTTTGTTTTGCAGGCCCGCCTCGTGACCACCATTGCCACCGCCTTCGATACCCTGCCGCTGTCCAGCGCCATGCTGGCCAACCTGGACGCCCTCGGCTACGCCCAGATGACCCCGATTCAGGCCCAGAGCCTGCCGGTGATTCTCAAGGGCATGGACCTGATCGCACAGGCCAAGACCGGCAGCGGCAAGACCGCCGCTTTCGGCATCGGCCTGCTCAACCCGATCAACCCGCGCTACTTCGGCTGCCAAGCCTTGGTGCTGTGCCCAACCCGTGAGCTGGCCGACCAGGTCGCCAAGGAACTGCGGCGGCTGGCCCGCGCCGAAGACAACATCAAGATCCTGACCCTCTGCGGCGGGGTTTCGCTCGGCCCGCAGATCGCCTCGCTGGAACACGGCGCGCATATCATCGTCGGTACCCCGGGGCGGATTCAGCAGCACCTGAGCAAAGGCACCCTGGTGCTCGACGGGCTCAACACCCTGGTACTCGACGAAGCAGACCGGATGCTCGACATGGGGTTCTACGACGCCATAGCCGACATCATCGGGCAAACGCCGAAACGCCGTCAGACCTTGCTGTTCTCGGCAACCTACCCGGCCGGCATCAAGCAACTGTCGGCAGCCTTCATGCGCGACCCGCAGCAGGTCAAGGTTGAAGCCCTGCACGCCGACAACCAGATCGAACAACGCTTCTACGAAATTGATCCGGAACAGCGCCTGGAAGCCGTAACCCGCGTACTCGGGCATTTCCGCCCACAGTCCTGCGTGGCGTTCTGCTTTACCAAACAGCAGTGCCAGGAAGTGGTGGAGCACCTGCAGGCCAAAGGCATCGTCGCCGCGGCCCTGCACGGCGACCTGGAACAGCGC
The DNA here is from genome assembly GCF_001695625.1 of Pseudomonas defluvii. Classification (GTDB taxonomy): domain Bacteria; phylum Pseudomonadota; class Gammaproteobacteria; order Pseudomonadales; family Pseudomonadaceae; genus Aquipseudomonas; species Aquipseudomonas defluvii. The sequence goes on along the minus strand of NZ_MBPN01000054.1, from coordinate 23,023 downwards.
GACCGCGATCAGGTCCTGACCCTGTTCGCCAACCGCAGCAGCTCGGTCCTGGTCGCCACCGATGTTGCCGCACGCGGCCTGGACATCGACGCCCTGGACATGGTCATCAACGTCGAACTGGCCCGTGATGCCGAGATTCACGTACACCGCGTCGGCCGCACCGGACGCGCAGGCGAGAAAGGTCTGGCCGTAAGCCTGGTGGCGCCTGCCGAAGGTCATCGCGCCCAAGCGATCGAAGCCCTGCAAAAGGCGCCGCTGCGCTGGGAACAGCTCGACAGCCTCAAACACCAGGGCGGCGCCCCGCTGCTGCCGGTCATGAGCACCCTGTGCATCGCCGCCGGCCGCAAGGACAAACTGCGTCCGGGCGACATTCTGGGTGCCCTGACCGGTGATGCCGGTTTGCCCGGCACTCAGGTCGGCAAGATCGCGATCTTTGACTTCCAGGCCTTTGTCGCAGTGGAACGTGCGGTGGCCAAGCAGGCCTTGCAGCGCCTGAACAGCGGCAAGATCAAAGGGCGCTCGTTGCGCGTGCGGATCGTCTGATCCCATTACCCGCAAAGCCGGCTCCCGCCCCTGCAGGGGCGGGCTTGGCTGGCGACAGGACGACACGGTTTCAGCTTTCTACCCCGAGGATTTTGCAGTGCGTTCCACCGAAGTCATCATCATCGGCGCAGGCGCCGCCGGCCTGATGTGCGCCCTGACCGCCGCCAAGCGTGGCCGCCAGGTTGTATTGCTTGACCACGCCAACAAACCGGGCAAGAAAATCCTGATGTCGGGTGGTGGCCGCTGCAATTTCACCAACATGTACACCGAGCCGAGCAATTTTCTCTCGCAGAACCCGCATTTCTGCAAATCCGCGCTGGCACGTTACACCCAGTGGGATTTTATCGAGATGGTCAGCAAGCATGGCGTGCCGTACCACGAGAAGAAACTCGGCCAGCTGTTCTGCGACCACAAATCCAGCGACATCCTCGACATGCTCCTGGCCGAGTGCGACGCCGCAGGCGCCGAATTGAACATGAACACCCGCATCGATCAGATCGAAAAACTCGAAAGCGGCTATTTGCTGGAAACCAGTGCAGGCAAGCTGCAATGCCAGTCGCTGGTGATCGCCACCGGCGGCTTGTCGATCCCGACGCTGGGGGCGACCGGCTTTGGTTATCAGGTGGCGCGTCAGTTCGGTCACAGCGTACTGCCTACCCGCGCAGGCCTGGTGCCCTTCACCATCACCGACCAGCTCAAGGCGCTCTGCACCGAGCTGTCCGGCACCTCGGTCGACTGTATCGCCAGTTGCAACGGCGTCAGCTTCCGCGAAAACCTGCTGTTCACCCACCGCGGCCTCAGCGGCCCGGCGATCCTGCAGATTTCCTCGTTCTGGGAAGCCGGTGATACGCTGGAAATCAACCTGCTGCCGGACCACGACGCGTTGACCTGGCTGCAACAGCAGCAAGCCGAACGCCCCAACAGCGAGCTGAAAACCCTGCTCGGTGAACTCTTCACCAAGAAAATGGCCAACCTGCTGGCCGAGCAGTGGTTCGTGTCCAAGCCAATGAAACAGTACACCCCGGCTGAACTGGCTCAGGTCGCGGAGAAACTCGGCGCCTGGCAACTGGTTCCCGCCGGCACTGAAGGCTACCGCACTGCCGAAGTGACCCTGGGCGGCGTCGACACCCGCGAGGTGTCCTCCAAAACCATGGAGTCACTCAAGAGCCCTGGCCTGTATTTCATTGGCGAAGTGCTGGATGTCAGCGGCCACCTCGGTGGCTTCAACTTCCAGTGGGCGTGGGCTTCGGCCTACGCCGCCGCACAATTCGTCTAACCTTCGCGGTAGAATCGGCGCATCACGGAACAAATTTTGCTGGGACATTACCGCGACGGCAGCTTGCCGTCGCGACCCGCTCAATTTCGATCACTGCCCTGCAGGCCTGACTCCCGCCATGTCATCCACATCGTTGCGCCATTCACTGCGTCGCCTCTGGGCTCTGGATAAATTCAGCTACAGCATCCGGGTATCGATCGCCCTGACCGGAAGCATGGCGCTGTGTTGGTACCGGGACGAAATGGGCCTGCTGATCCCGCTGTTCCTCGGTATCATTGCCAGCGCCCTGGCAGAAACCGATGACAGCTGGCAAGGCCGACTCAACGCCCTGGCCGTTACCCTGGTCTGCTTTACCGTCGCCGCGCTGTCGGTAGAGATGCTGTTCCCTTACCCCATTGTGTTTGTCTGCGCCATGGCATTGGCGGCCTTCGGCCTGACCATGCTCGGCGCACTGGGCGAACGCTACGGCGCGATCGCCTCGGCGACGCTGATTCTCTCGGTGTACACCATGATCGGTGTCGACCAGCGCGGCGGCGAAGTCACCGACTTCTGGCACGAACCCTTGCTGCTGGTGGCCGGCGCTGCCTGGTACGGCCTGCTCTCGGTTCTCTGGCAGGCCCTGTTCTCCAACCAGCCCGTGCAGCAAAGCCTGGCCCGGCTGTTTCGCGAGCTGAGCCGCTACCTCAAGCTCAAGTCCACGTTGTTCGAGCCGATTCGTCAGCTGGATGTCGAAGCACGACGCCTTGAACTGGCACAACAGAACGGTCGGGTGGTGGCCGCGCTCAATGCCGCCAAGGAAATCATTCTGCACCGGGTCGGCAATGGTCGCCCTGGCTCTAAAGTCAGTCGCTACCTGAAGCTGTACTTCCTCGCCCAGGACATCCACGAGCGCGCCAGCTCGTCGCACTACCCGTACAACGCATTGGCCGAGGCGTTCTTCCACAGCGATGTCCTGTTTCGCTGCCAACGCCTGTTGCGCCAACAGGGCGTGGCCTGCCAACAGCTTTCAGAATCGATCCAGCTGCGTCAGCCATTCACCTACGACACAGGGTTTGCCCAGGCCCAGGAAGACCTGCACGCCTCACTCGAGCACCTGCGCAGTCAAAACAACCCAGCCTGGCGCGGCCTGCTCCGTTCGCTTCGCGCCCTGGCGGCCAACCTGGCCACACTGGACCGTCTGCTCAGCGACGCGAGCAACCCCGACAAACTGGCTGACAATAGTGACTCCAGCCTGCTCGACCGCTCGCCCCACAGCCTGGCGGATGTCTGGAATCGGCTACGCCAACAGCTGACGCCGACGTCATTGCTGTTTCGTCACGCGTTGCGCCTGCCGCTGGCACTGTCGATCGGTTATGGCATGGTGCACCTGATCCACCCCACCCAAGGCTACTGGATCATCCTCACCACGTTGTTCGTCTGCCAGCCCAACTATGGCGCCACGCGACGCAAGCTGGTGCAGCGGATCATTGGAACGGGGATTGGCCTTACCGTTGGCTGGGCATTGTTCGACCTGTTCCCCAACCCGCTGATCCAGTCGATGTTCGCAGTTGTCGCCGGCGTGGTGTTTTTCGTCTACCGAACCACCCGCTACACCCTGGCCACGGCAGCGATCACTCTGATGGTGCTGTTCTGTTTCAACCAGATCGGTGACGGCTACGGGCTGTTCTTGCCACGCCTGTTCGATACGTTGATTGGCAGCCTGATCGCCATCCTCGCAGTCTTCCTGTTCCTGCCAGACTGGCAGGGGCGGCGGTTGAACAAGGTGCTGGCCAATACCCTGAGTTGCAACAGCATTTATCTGCGCCAGATCCTCCAACAGTATGCCAACGGCAAGCGCGACGACCTGGCCTACCGCCTGGCGCGCCGCAACGCCCACAACGCCGATGCGGCGCTGTCGACCACCTTGGCCAACATGCTTATGGAGCCCGGGCATTTCCGAAAGGAGGCGGATGTCGGTTTTCGATTCCTGGTGTTGTCGCACACCCTGCTCAGCTACCTTTCAGGCCTCGGCGCCCATCGCGATAGCGTCCTGGCGGCCGAGGCACGTACCGATCTGGTCGAAGGGGCCGGGGCACGCCTGGCAGACAGCCTCGATGAAATCGCCGTCGGCCTGTCGACCAAACTACCCGTTGCGATTCACAGCGATGACGAGGAAGCCCTCGCCAGCAGACTGGAACAGGTACCCGAGGAAATCGACGAAACCCAACGTCTGGTCCAAACCCAGCTGGCCTTGATCTGCCGCCAACTGGGCCCGCTGCGCACCTTGGCGGCGCATCTGATCAAAGAGTCTGCGGCCTGATCACAAACCGTACTGTTTGAGCAGGCGGGCATAGCTGCCATCGGCCCGCATCGCCACGATAGCCTGATCGAACGCGGCAACGATTTGCTGATGACGAGGGTTTTTCAGGCTGACCAGAATGTGCAGGCTGTTTTCACTGAGCGGCTTGCCGAAAAACTCAACGCTGTCGCGAACAGGCGCAGGTTCCTGCTTGAGAAAATGGCGAGCGACGTACTCGTCCTCAAGGGTCAAGCTTACCCGGCTTGCTGCCAGCATTCGCACCGCCACCGAAAAGCTGCGCACCGGGACCTTCTGCAAGCGGCTATCGGCATCGAAGCTGAGGGAGTATGCATAGTCACGAACGACCGCGATCGGATAGGGATACAAATCCGCCAGGGCCTGGAAGGTAATCGCTTCATCCTTGCGCTTGAGCAAGCGTATGCGGTTGGTCAGGTACCCGGCCGAAAATTCCCCGATCCGAGTACGAGAGTCGTTGTACCACGCATTGACCAGGATGTCGTAACGGCCCTCGCCAACGCCCATCAATGCCCGCGCCCAAGGGACCTGCTCAAATTCGCTGTCATAGCCGGCACGCTTGAGCGCTGTGGTAACAAGCGCCGTAGCCAGCCCGCCCCCTTCCAGGCTGGCATCGGTGAACGGAGGCCAGGCATCCGCCACAAGCTTGAGCTTGTCCGCTGCGATCAGGGGGGATGTTGTGCAAAGCATTCCAAGCAAAACCAAGACTCGAAGCAATACAGACATGCTCAAATCCCTTAGCGAGCACCCTGCCCGCGCCAATGTCCAACTGCCTGAAAATGCACCTGGTGCAAGAACTCTAGAAGGCCCATTCAGATTACACAAAGATGAAGGGCTCGGGCAGCGAAAATAATAGCTATTTGCCTGCACGGTTGATCGGGCGCATAACAGACACAATCCGCCGCAACTTCAGTCTCGTCGTGGGCACATTGCTCTGCCATGATGAGTCATTGACATCAGGACGAGGCCTATCATGCCCATCGAATGGCTCTGCAAACACCACTCGGACCTTGGCAAGGAACAGCTCTACGCCATCCTCAAACTGCGCTCGGAAGTATTCGTCGTTGAACAGAAATGCCCCTATCTGGACATCGACGGGGAAGACCTGGCCAGTGACACCTGCCACTTGATGGCATGGCAGGACGACACGCTGGTGGCTTATCTGCGCCTGCTCGACCCCACGTCACAGGGCGGTGACGTGGTGATCGGTCGGGTGGTGATCGCACCGCACGCACGCGGAAAAGGCTTGGGGCATGAACTGATGGAGCAAGGTTTGAAGCATGCCGAGCAGCTCTGGCCCGACGTGCCGGTGTACCTGTCAGCACAAGCACATCTGCAGGACTACTACGCCCGTCATGGTTTCAAGGTCGCAGGTGAGGCCTACCTGGAGGACGGTATTGCGCATGTCGGCATGCGCCGCTAGCCACTGACCTCCACGGCGCATGGCGCAGTCGTCTGCGCAGCGGTATCAGGGATAACCCAGCACCTCGCGGATCTGCCCCAGGTGCTGGAGGACCCACTGAGGATCAATCGCTCCCCAGTCACGAATACGGTAATGCCCGGCATGATTGCGCGCCCCAGCCTGCTGTTCGAACTCGCAGAGGATGTCCAGGTCACTCAACGCAGCAATCGTGTCCTGAGCGGTACGCCGTGGCATACCAGTGGCCTCCATCAGGGCGGGAACGCTGCTGGCGGTCTGGCTATCGATCAACCAGGCAACGTAAAGGCGGCGGTAGAAGCTGGTCTTGGTCTTGCTCACATCCATCGGCAAATCCTTGTCAGTCAGGCCTGGGCAGGCAACTCCCGCCAGGTCAGGTAAACACGCAGGTCAAACTCCAGTTGATGGTAGCCCGGCTGCATGTACTCACAGAGCTGATAGAAGGCCTTGTTGTGCTCGGCCTCCTTGAAGTGCGCCAGCTCATGCACCACGATCATGCGCAGAAACTGCGGGGCCGCCTCCTTGAACAACGAGGCAATACGTATCTCTTTCTTCGCCTTGAGTTTGCCACCCTGCACCCGCGACACCGCCGTGTGCAAACCCAGTGCCCGGTGGGTCAGGTCGAGCCGATTGTCGAACAGGACCTTATCCAGGTTCGGCGCATTGCGCAGGTACTCCTGCCTGATGGCTTGGGCATAGGTGTACAACGCCTTGTCGCTCTGCACCTGATGCCGCTCGCTATAGCGCTGCGCCAGATAATCGCCGAGGCGGTTGCTGGCGATCATCTGGCGCACCTGATCTTGCAGGTTGGCGGGGTAGGCTTGCAGGTACTTGAGGGCGGTCATGGCTACAGCTGAATAGATAAAGACGCAGTGTAACCAACTACCTGTGCTGCCAGTCAAAAAACGCCGGAAAAGCCCCCGCATCCTCGGTCGTCAATGGGTGCGCCACCAAAAAGCCCTGGACGTACTCACACCCATTGGTCCGAAGCCAGTCGGCCTGAGCACGTGACTCGACCCCCTCGGCAATCACGCTGATTCCGTACTGCCGACACAATTCAATGACGGCGCGAACCAGTACTGCATCCATCGTCGACTCGGGCAACCTGGCAACCAGATGGCGGTCGAGTTTAAGGGTGTCTATCGGCAAATCGCGCAGCATGCGCAATGAACAGTCGCCGGCGCCAAAGTCGTCCAGCGCCACCCGCACTCCCAATTGCCGTAGGCGCTGCAATTGCTTTAGCACGATATCGTTACTGAAGTTCAACGAAGTTTCAGCAACCTCGAGCTCCAACTGCGCGGGTATCAGACCATGGCCCTGAATGACCCGCCCGAGCTCTTCGGCCAGGTTCGGCATCGAGAACTGGGCCCGACTCAGGCTGATACTCAACACGACGTCAGCCCCTAACACATTCCCCCAGGACTTGCGCTGCGCGGCGCCCCGCTGATAGATCCAACTGGCCAGCCTGGTAATCAGCCGGGCCTCCTCCAGCAACGGAATGAACAACCCTGGCGGCACATCGCCAACACTTGGGTGCTGCCAGCGCAACAGCGCCTCGAAGCCTCGCAAGCGGCCATCGGCAAATGCAACCTGCGGCTGATAGACCAGGTTGAAATCGTGGTTCTCGATGGCATCACGCACGCTGTCTTCGAGCATCAAGCGTGAACGTGCACGCCCATTGAGCTCCTGATCGTAATAGCGGTACTGCTGACGACCCGCCTGTTTCGCCGCGTACATGGCCGCATCGGCGGCACGCAGCAACTCGGCAAGGCCGGCATCGCAATCGGGGCACGTGGCAATGCCGATGCTGACGCCCAAGGTGACTTCCATGCCATCGATCAATTGGCAGATCGACATCCGTTCGATCAGCCTTTCCGCGAAACGAGCCGCCTGCTCCGGGTAGTCCAGCGCATCAAGCAGGGCGGTAAACTCATCACCGCCCATGCGCCCGAGGATCGCATGCGCCCCCAGGCAATCCTTCAGTTGCTCGGCCACCCAATGCAACACCCGGTCGCCGGCTTCATGACCCAGCGTATCGTTGACGCGCTTGAAGCCATCCAGGTCCAGGTACATCAGGGCCTGCGCCTTTTGGGAATGCTCACTGCGCAGCAACACGCTCTCTGCTGCCTGACAGAACCCCCGGCGATTGAGCAGGCCGGTCAACGGATCAGTGACCGCCTGATGTTCAAGCTGCTGATGCAGGTTGCGCACTACTGACATGTCCAACACCGTCACAACCATCGCCTGCTGCTCGCCAGGCAGCGGCGCGCAGGACAATGCCACCGGCAGCAACTGGCCGGTTCCGGTACGCAGCACAGCATCATGCAGGCGGTAGATTTCACGGCTCTGGTAAGCCTGGTAGAACGCTGAATCGCGCCATAGGGTAGCCTCTGGCGTCTGCAGGAAGGTCAGCAGATCCACACCTTGCAAACGCTCGACGGGCATTTCAAGCAAGCGTGAAATCGCCGGATTTGCAAACTCGATGAGGCCATTCTCGGCCACGACCAGGATGCCTTCAGCGGCATTTTCAAGCACCGACGCATTGAAAGCGCGCGCCGCCTCCAGATCGCGACTCAGGCGTTGCAGCTCACGGCGATTGCGCTGCTGTTCAAGCAGTGTCTGCACCTTGGGCTTGAGAATTTGCGGGTCAAAAGGCTTGAACAGGTAATCAACAGCCCCGCTGGCATAGCCCTTGAGCACAGACGCCTGGGACTGCTCATTGGCTGTCAGGAAAATAATCGGGGTCATGCGTGTACGCTGGCTGCCACGCATCAGGCGGGCCACTTCGAATCCATCCATCTCCGGCATTTGCACATCAAGCAGTACGAGGTCCACTTCATGCTCGAGCAGCGCGCTCAGCGCTTCTCTCCCGGAGCTTGCCGTCAGTACCTGCCAGTCTCGCCGGGCCAACAGCGCCCGCATGCTGATCAGGTTTTCAGGGTAATCATCAACGACCAGCAACACCGAGTTGCCGTTTTGATGCTGAGTATGCGCGCAATCCATGCTGCTTCTCTTATGAGACCGATCTCTACTTCGGCTGAAATATGAACCTAACTCTAGTCGTGGCGGCCATAAATCTGAAGCCAGCATCCCGTGATCACGTAATGAAACGGGCGCTCACCGACTAACGGTCTGTCCGAGCGAGCCAACACGGTCCTGTGCTTGGCTCGCAAAAACAAAAAACCCGCATCGCTGCGGGTTTTCCGGGTTACCGGGCTTAGTTGACCTTGGCAGCCAGCTCACCTTTGGCATAACGCTGGAACATGCCTTCCAGGGAGATCGGCTTGATCTTCGAGGCATTACCGGCAGTACCGAAGGCTTCGTAGCGGGCGATGCAGACGTCACGCATGGCCTTGACGGTTTCGGCGAAGAACTTGCGTGGGTCGAACTCGCTTGGGTTCATCGCCATGTGACGGCGCATCGCACCGGTAGAGGCCAGACGCAAGTCAGTGTCGATGTTGACCTTGCGCACGCCGTACTTGATGCCTTCGACGATTTCTTCAACCGGTACGCCGTAGGTCTCTTTGATCTCACCGCCGTACTGGTTGATGATCGCCAGCCACTCTTGCGGAACCGAAGAAGAACCGTGCATCACCAGGTGGGTGTTAGGAATGCGCTTGTGGATTTCCTTGATACGCTCGATTGCCAGGATGTCACCGGTTGGCGGCTTGGTGAACTTGTACGCGCCGTGGCTGGTGCCGATGGCAATGGCCAGGGCATCGACCTGAGTCTTCTTGACGAAGTCTGCCGCTTCTTCAGGGTCGGTCAGCATCTGGCTGTGATCCAGCACGCCTTCTGCACCAATGCCGTCTTCTTCGCCGGCCATACCGGTTTCCAGCGAGCCCAGGCAGCCCAGCTCACCTTCTACGGAAACGCCACAGGCGTGAGCCAAGGCCACGGTCTGCTGAGTAACGCGAACGTTGTACTCGTAGTCGGTTGGCGTCTTGCCGTCTTCACCCAGCGAGCCGTCCATCATGACCGAGCTGAAACCCAGCTGAATCGAACGCTGGCAGACATCCGGGCTGGTGCCGTGGTCCTGGTGCATGCACACCGGGATATGCGGGAATTCTTCGATTGCGGCCAGGATCAGGTGACGCAGGAATGGGGCGCCAGCGTATTTACGGGCACCGGCCGAGGCCTGGACGATCACCGGAGAGTCGGTCTTGTCGGCCGCTTCCATGATGGCGCGCATTTGCTCAAGGTTGTTGACGTTGAAAGCTGGAACGCCGTAGCCAAATTCAGCGGCGTGGTCCAGCATCTGGCGCATGCTAATGAGTGCCATGTTATGTGTCTCTCCCGACGAGGGTCGTTAATCGTGCAAGCCTGCCGTAGCGGCGGCTGCTATTCAAGTAGTGTGGACCAGCGCACGCTGGCCCGGCCAGTCACGGTGCCTTGCAGCCCCGTCCTATCAAATCGTTGGTTGCTACCCAGTACACCAAGCCTTCGTTACCTTGGGTGTGGAAGGCCAATACGCCATCGCTGTACAGCGCTCCGGAAGCCCCCGGCTCAGGCTTGAGCCGATAGACCCGGTCGCCGCCGCCCAGTCGAACATCCATGGACTGCTGGTGGCTATCGGCAAAGCGCCAGAACACTTCTGCCTGACTGTCGCACACCCAGCGTGTCCAGTTACCCGCAACCGGCTGAGGATTGCTCACGCAGCCTGCCAGTGTCGCCAAGCCCATCAGGGCCAGAACGCGTTTCATCACATGTCCTCTAAGACCACAACACGGTCAGCGGGTTGCATTGAATCACTGAATCACTCAAGGGCAACCATGCGCCTGACGCTGATGCTCGTCGTCATACTTTTCCAGACCATCCGGGCCAAGCCTTTTACTGATGACCGGCGCGGTTTCGGCCTGCCATTCAGACTGGTAGCAGCCGCCCTTCGACACACCCGCCTGGTTCGCCTCAGGCGCGGCCGTGCTGGAGCAGCCACTCAGCACTGCCGCCAGGATCACCACAGGCAATAGTTTGACCATCAGGCTGCTCCCTTTACCAGGCACTGAACGATTCAGGCCTTGGCCCGTTGTTCCAGCATGTCGACCGCCGGCAAGACCTTGCCCTCGACGAATTCGAGGAAGGCACCACCGCCAGTAGAAATGTAGGAGATATCAGCACCAACACCATACTTGTCGATAGCGGCCAGGGTGTCGCCACCACCGGCAATGGAGAACGCTTCGCTCTGGGCGATGGCGTGCGCCAGTACCTTGGTGCCATTACCGAACTGGTCGAACTCGAAGACGCCAACCGGACCGTTCCAGAGAATGGTCTTGGAGGACTTCAGCAGCTCGGCAAAGTGCTCGGCGGTTTTCGGCCCGATATCGAGGATCATGTCGTCATCGGCAACGTCAGCAACGGCCTTGACGGTGGCAGCAGCGCTTTCGGCAAATTCCTTGGCAACCACCACATCCACTGGCAGCGGCACGCTGACCTTGGCAGCAATGGCTTTGGCGGTTTCAACCAGATCAGGTTCGTACAGCGACTTGCCGACCTTGTAGCCCGCTGCCGCCAGGAAGGTGTTGGCGATGCCACCACCGACGATCAGTTGATCGCAGATCTGGCTCAGGCTGTTCAGTACGTCCAGCTTGGTGGAAACCTTGGAGCCGGCAACGATGGCCGCCATTGGCTTGGCCGGGGCGCCCAGCGCCTTGCCCAGCGCGTCCAGCTCAGCGGCCAGCAGAGGGCCCGCCGCCGCGACCTTGGCGAACTTGGCAACGCCGTGGGTCGAACCCTCGGCGCGGTGAGCAGTACCGAACGCATCCATGACGAAGACGTCGCACAGGGCGGCGTACTTCTGGGCCAGTTCATCGGCGTTCTTCTTCTCACCCTTGTTGAAGCGCACGTTCTCGAACAGCACAACGTCACCAGCCTTGACCTCAACGCCATCGAGGTAATCGGCGATCAGCGGTACATCGCGACCCAGCGCCTTGCTGAGGTAGTCGGCAACCGGCTTAAGGCTGTTTTCGGCGGAAAACTCGCCTTCGCTCGGACGCCCCAGGTGAGAGCAAACCATCACGGCCGCACCCTTTTCCAAGGCCAGCTTGATGGTCGGCAGCGAAGCAAGGATACGCGCATCGCTGGCAACCACACCGTCCTTGACAGGAACGTTGAGGTCTTCGCGGATCAGTACGCGCTTACCGTGCAGATCGAGGTCGGTCATCTTCAAAACGGTCATGAATGCAGTCCTTCAGGGCTGTTTGCGAGTGGTGCAAGTGGGGTCGGCGACACGCAGGTAATGACCGGCGACGTCGAGCATACGGTTGGCGAAACCCCATTCGTTGTCGAACCAGGCCAACAGGTTCACCAGCCGGGGGCCGGAAACACGGGTCTGGCTGGCATCGACAATGGCCGAATGCGGGTCATGGTTAAAGTCGCAGCTGGCATGCGGCAATTCAGTGTAGGCCAGCAGGCCGTGCAGCGGGCCACTCAAGGCTGCTTCACGGAGTACCTGATTGACCTGCGCGGCATCAGTGTCGCGCGAGGTCTGCAGGGTGATATCCAGGCACGAAACGTTCACCGTCGGCACCCGTACCGCTTTGGCCTGGATTCGACCGGCAAGTTCCGGCAACAGGCGCTCGATACCTCGCGCCAGGCCCGTGGAAACCGGAATCACGGACTGGAAGGCCGAACGCGTGCGGCGCAGGTCTTCGTGATGATAGGCATCAATGACGGGCTGATCGTTCATCGCCGAGTGAATGGTCGTGATCGACACATACTCAAGGCCAAAGGCCTCATCCAGCACCCGTAACAGCGGCACACCGCAGTTGGTGGTACAGGATGCGTTCGAGACCAGACGCTCATGCCCGATCAGGCAGCCCTGGTTGATGCCATAGACGATGGTGGCGTCGACATCTGCCTCGCTCGCCATCGGCTGGGAAAACAGCACACGTGGCGCACCGGCATCCAGAAACCGTTGGCCATCGGCGCGGGTGTTATAGGCACCGGAGCACTCCAGCACCAGATCGATATCCAGTGCAGCCCAGTCGATACCTTCCGGGGTTGCACTGCGCAGTACTTTCACGCAGTCGCCGTTGATGTGCAGGCAATCGCCGTCGACCTTCACCTCACCGGGGAAACGTCCATGGGTGGAGTCAAAGCGCGTGAGGTACTCGAGGCTGGCCTGATCAGCCAGATCGTTCAAGGCGACGATCTCGAAACCGGCCTTCGACCCGCGCTCGAACAAAGCACGCAAGACACAACGACCAATACGGCCATAGCCGTTGAGTGCAACTCTATAAGGGCGCGGTTGGGACATAGAATGCTCACGGAACAGAAGCGTTATTCTGCAGCCTGTGGAAAACGCGGTGCGTTCAATCGCTGGCACGCCAGCGCCCACAGGAATCTCGATGCCCCTGTGGGCGCTGGTTTGCCGGCGAAACGCCGACACCAGCCCCCACAGGGCAACGCGATCAGTCTTCCAGCAGCTCTTCGGCGGTGCCCAGGATGTTCTCCAGGGTGAAGCCGAATTCTTCGAACAGGGCTGGCGCAGGGGCCGACTCGCCGAAGGTGGTCATACCGATGATGCGACCTTCCAGGCCCACGTACTTGTACCAGAAGTCCGCGTGAGCAGCTTCAATGGCGATACGTGCGCCAACTTCGACTGGCAGAACGGCTTGCTTGTAGCCAGCGTCCTGGGCGTCGAACACGGTGGTGCAAGGCATCGATACCACACGGACCTTACGGCCTTGCTCGGTCAGTTTGTCGTAGGCCTGAACGGCCAGGCCCACTTCCGAGCCGGTGGCGATCAGGATCAGCTCTGGCTCGCCAACGCTGTCCTTGAGCACATAACCGCCACGCGCGATATCCGCCACTTGAGCCGCATCGCGTGGCTGGTGTGGCAGGTTCTGACGCGAGAAGATCAGTGCCGACGGGCCGTCGTTACGCTCAACGGCGAACTTCCAGGCCACCGCCGACTCGACCGCATCGGCCGGGCGCCAGGTGTCCAGGTTCGGCGTGCAGCGCAGGCTGGCCAGTTGCTCGATTGGCTGGTGGGTCGGGCCGTCTTCGCCCAGGCCGATGGAGTCGTGGGTGAACACATACAGCACACGCTTCTTCATCAGCGCCGACATGCGCACAGCGTTGCGGGCGTATTCCATGAAGATCAGGAAGGTCGCGCCGTACGGCACGAAACCACCGTGCAGGGCCACGCCGTTCATGATGGCGCTCATGCCGAACTCACGTACGCCGTAGAACATGTAGTTACCGCTGGCGTCTTCAGCGCTGACACCCTTGCAGCCTTTCCACAGGGTCAGGTTGGAGCCGGCCAGGTCAGCCGAACCGCCAAGGAATTCAGGCAGCAACGGGCCGAAGGCATTCAGTGCGTTCTGGCTGGCCTTGCGGCTGGCGATGGTTTCGCCCTTGGCCGCAACGTCGGCGATGTAGGCAGCGGCTTTTTCCGAGAAATCGGCCGGCAGTTCACCGCTCAGGCGACGTTTCAGTTCGCTGGCCAGCTCAGGGAAGGCTGCGGCATAGGCGTCAAAACGAGCACTCCATTCGGCCTCAACAGCCTTGCCGGCTTCCTTGGCGTCCCATTCGGCGTAGATGTCGGCCGGGATTTCGAATGGACCGTGGTTCCAGTTCAGCTCTTTGCGCGCCAGGGCGATTTCGTCGTTACCCAGTGGAGCACCGTGACAGTCTTCCTTGCCCTGCTTGTTCGGCGAACCGAAACCAATGATGGTCTTGCAGCAGATCAGGGTTGGCTTATCACTCTTGCGAGCGGTCTCGATGGCGGTCTTGATCTCGTCGGCATCGTGACCGTTGACGTTGCGGATCACCTGCCAGTTGTAGGCTTCGAAACGCTTCGGCGTGTCATCCGTGAACCAGCCTTCGACTTCACCATCGATGGAGATGCCGTTGTCATCGTAGAAGGCAATCAACTTGCCCAGGCCCAGGGTGCCGGCCAGGGAAGCGACTTCATGGGAAATACCTTCCATCATGCAGCCATCACCCAGGAAAACGTAGGTGTGGTGGTCGACGACGTTGTGGCCTTCACGGTTGAACTGGGCGCCCAGCACCTTCTCGGCAATGGCGAAGCCCACGGCGTTGGCCAGGCCCTGACCGAGCGGGCCGGTGGTGGTCTCGACACCTGGGGTGTATCCATACTCCGGGTGGCCCGGGGTACGGCTGTGCAACTGACGGAAGTTCTTCAGGTCGTCGATCGACAGGTCGTAGCCGGTCAGGTGCAGCAGCGAGTAAATCAGCATCGAACCGTGGCCGTTCGACAGCACGAAGCGGTCGCGGTCGGCAAAAGCCGGGTTGCTCGGGTTGTGCTTCAGGTAGTCACGCCAAAGAACTTCGGCGATATCCGCCATGCCCATAGGGGCACCTGGGTGGCCGCTGTTGGCCTTTTGCACGGCATCCATGCTGAGGGCACGAATGGCGTTGGCACGCTCACGACGGCTGGGCATCGCTTATCTCCTGGGGGCTTGAATAAGTAACGGGACAGAAAAAGGCGGCCATTTTCGCCCAGTCACAGGCTCGGGGGCAATGACGGATGGTCGCTGTCGGGTGATTTTCCTGTGATTGAGGTTGGTTTTGGCGAATCGCCCGGTCAAACAGCCGAATTTGTCGCCGGACATGCCTTTGCACAGCCCACTCATCGCGCAATATCAAAACTTTTTGATATTGCGCTTGCGACAGCGGAGGTCGCTGACTAGACTGCCGCCCCATGAACCTACGCGTGCCGTCAGTCCGCCATGAGCAAAGCGACGAGCTGGCGGCCCTGTGCAAGGCCGGCGGCGATCCGCTGCGCCTGAATGTGTTGCGTGCACTGGCCAACGATTCGTTTGGGGTACTGGAACTGGCGCAGATCTTCGCGATCGGCCAGTCCGGCATGAGCCACCACTTGAAGGTACTGGCTCAAGCCACACTGGTCGCCACACGCCGTGAAGGCAATGCCATCTTCTACCGCCGCGCCCTGCCCGACAGCCTTCGCCTGGGTGGCAAGCTGCACGCAGCGCTGCTGGAAGAAGTGGACAGCCTGTCGTTGCCGGCCGAGGTGCAGGCACGGATGGCACTCGTGCAACAACGCCGCGCGGCCACCAGCCAGGATTTTTTCCAGCGCGTAGAAGAAAAGTTTCGTGCCCAGCAGGACCTGATCGCCGGCCTCGCACAATACCGCGAGAGCCTGCTGAGCCTGCTCGACAAGCTAAGCTTCGCCCCCGGCGCCAGCGCGCTTGAAGTCGGCCCGGGCGATGGCGAGTTCCTACCCGAACTGGCCAAGCGTTTCGAGCAGGTAACCGCCCTGGACAACAGCCCGACCATGCTCGAACTGGCGCGTCAGGTGTGCCAACGCGAGCGTCTGGCTAACGTAAACCTGCAGTTGGCCGATGCACTCAGTGCAACGGATGTCGACGCCGACTGCGTGGTGCTGAACATGGTCTTGCACCACTTCAGTGCTCCGGCCGATGCCCTGCGGCAACTGGCCACCCGTGTCAAACCAGGCGGCAGCCTGTTGGTTACAGAGTTGTGCAGCCACGACCAGAGTTGGGCCAGAGAGGCCTGCGGTGATCTCTGGCTAGGCTTTGAGCAGGACGACCTGGCCCGCTGGGCCAATGCTGCGGGACTGGCTCCCGGGGACAGCCTCTATGTGGGCTTACGTAATGGTTTCCAGATTCAGGTCCGCCATTTTCAGCGACCGACTGGCGACACTCACCATCGGTAAATATTTAGGAACCCGTCGAGATGAGCGAATACTCCCTTTTCACGTCCGAGTCTGTGTCTGAAGGGCATCCGGACAAAATCGCCGACCAGATTTCGGACGCCGTACTGGACGCAATCATCGCCCAGGACAAATACGCCCGTGTCGCTTGCGAAACCATGGTGAAAACCGGCGTAGCGATCATTGCTGGCGAAGTCACCACATCGGCCTGGGTCGACCTCGAAGAAATCGTTCGTAAAGTCATCATCGACATCGGCTACAACAGCTCCGACGTCGGCTTCGACGGCGCCACCTGCGCTGTGATGAACATCATCGGCAAACAGTCCGTGGACATCGCCCAGGGCGTTGACCGCAGCAAGCCGGAAGACCAGGGCGCGGGCGACCAGGGCCTGATGTTCGGCTACGCCAGCAACGAAACCGACGTGCTGATGCCAGCACCGATCTGCTTCTCTCACCGTCTGGTCCAGCGCCAGGCCGAAGCCCGCAAATCCGGCCTGCTGCCATGGCTGCGTCCGGATGCCAAGTCGCAGGTCACCTGCCGTTACGAAGACGGCAAGGTCGTCGGTATCGACGCCGTCGTCCTGTCCACCCAGCACAACCCTGAAGTCTCCCACAAGGACCTGCAGGAAGCTGTGATGGAGCTGATCGTCAAGCACTCCCTGCCTGCCGAACTGCTGCACAAAGGCACCCAGTACCACATCAACCCGACCGGTAGCTTCATTATCGGCGGCCCGGTAGGCGACTGCGGCCTGACCGGTCGCAAGATCATCGTCGACACCTACGGCGGCATGGCCCGTCACGGTGGTGGCGCATTCTCCGGTAAAGACCCATCCAAGGTTGACCGTTCCGCCGCCTACGCCGGCCGCTACGTGGCCAAGAACATCGTCGCCGCAGGCCTGGCCGATCGCTGCGAAATTCAGGTTTCCTACGCGATTGGCGTCGCTCAGCCGACGTCGATCTCGCTGAACACCTTCGGCACCGGCAAAATCAGCGATGACAAGATCATCCAACTGGTTCGCGAGCATTTCGACCTGCGTCCTTACGCAATCACCACCATGCTCGACCTGCTGCACCCGATGTACCAGGAAACTGCAGCCTACGGTCACTTCGGCCGTACTCCGCAGCTGAAGACAGTCGGTGACGACACCTTCACCACCTTCACCTGGGAGCGCACTGACCGCGCCGACGCCCTGCGCGCCGCTGCCGGTCTGTAAGTACCCTGCGTCACCCCAAAGCCCCTGCCGGGTAACCGGCAGGGGCTTTTTTGTGCGCCACAGATACATATGTCCTGACAACTTCAAGCGCATTGGCCGCTGCAACTTTCCTAGGCTTTGTATTCCTCCCGCCGAGCAAGGATGCTCGCCATGCCTGCACTACTGTTTTCCTTTCTGCTGATGCTGCTCAGTAGCGGCACCCTTGAGGCCAGCACCTGCCCCGAGTGGTCGCAACCCGATGCTCGCCAAGCGATAGAACACCTTCAACGCCGCCTCACCACCTGGGACGAGCAGTACCATGGCCAAGGCCGGTCAGAGGTCGCTGACGAACTGTATGACCAGAGCCGTGCACGACTGCAGCAGTGGCAGCGCTGCTTTGCCCTCGACACACCGGCCGCCAACCCGCTGAGCAGTGCAAGCGGCCCCATCGCGCATCCGGTCCCACACACAGGACTGCACAAGTTGCCCGATGAATCCGCCGTGCGTACCTGGCTTATGGCAAAGGACGATGTATGGGTGCAGCCCAAAGTCGATGGCGTTGCAGCCACACTTATCTACCGCCAAGGCCGACTGGTACACCTCATCAGTCGCGGCGACGGCACCCACGGGCACGACTGGAGCCGGCACATCCCCGTACTCAGCGCTGTGAACCAAACACTGCCGGAGCCCGTCGACCTGCTGCTCCAGGGCGAGCTTTACTGGCAACTGGACAACCATGTGCAAGCCCATAGCGGCAGCCTGAATGCCCGAGCCGATGTCGCCGGGCGCCTGGCCCGCAAGCAACTCAGTAATGCGGACGGTGCGCGCATCGGTCTGTTCGCCTGGGGCTGGCCAGCAGGCCCACAGGATCCAGCCAAACGCCTGGCGCGCCTGACCGAACTGGGTTTCCCCCTGATCGGCGAGTACAGCCAGCCAATCAGCAGCGCCAGCCAAGCCGCGCACTGGCGCGAGCACTGGTATCGCACCCCGCTGCCCTTCGCCAGCGATGGCGTGGTGCTGCGCCAAGGCAACCACCCGCCGCCCGAACGCTGGCAAGCTCACCCTCCCCACTGGACAGCCGCATGGAAGTACCCGCTTGCACAGGCGCTGGCGGAGGTGCGCGACGTGCAGTTCGGCATCGGTCGTACCGGGCGCATCAACCCGATCATTCAGGTCGCTCCGGTGCAACTGGACGACCGAACGATACGTCAGGTGAGCGTTGGCTCCCTGCAGCGCTGGCAGCAACTGGACATCCGGCCCGGTGACCAGGTTGCCATCAGCCTGGCCGGCCTGACCATACCGAGGCTTGATGCGGTGGTGCACCGCAACCCACAACGCCAGCCACTTCAAGTACCCGACCCTGCGGCCTACCATCCGCTCAGTTGCTGGCAACCGACACCGGGCTGCCGGGCGCAGTTCCTGTCCCGACTGAACTGGCTAAGCGGCAAGCAAGGGCTGAACCTGACCGGGGTTGGCCAAGGCACCTGGGAGCGGCTGACCGACAGCGGCCATGTCACCCACCTGGTTGATTGGCTGGCCCTGCCCGATAGCCAACTGCAACACATACCGGGGCTGGGCGAACGCAGCAGCAAACACTTGCAACAAAACTTCGCACAGGCTCGCCAACAGCCTTTTTCCCGCTGGATCCGCGCCCTGGGCATACCCGCGCCCAGCCACCTCGACCTGGGTGACAACTGGCTGGAGCTGGCACAACGCGACACTGCGCGCTGGCAACAGGAAGCGGGTATCGGCCCGAGACGAGCAGCCCAACTGAGCGCATTCTTCCAGGCACCTGAACTGCAAATGCTGGCCGATCAACTGCGCCAGCATGCAATCGAGGGTTTCTAAATTTCTCGGTTCAGGGCAGCATCAACGCTTCTGCTGTCCCGCCCCCTATGGAGCCCCTATGAAACTGCTTTCACCTCTTGCCCTGTTCGCGGCCTGTAGCTTCATGGCTGCACCGCTGCTGGCCGCTGAAGAGCAACCCGACCTGACAGGCTGCGCAGCCAAACGCCAGGCGATCAGCGAACAGATCGAGCAGGCTCGCGCCCACGGCAACAGCGAACAACAGGCCGGTCTGGAAAAGGCCCTGAGCGAAGTGACAGCCAACTGCACCGATACCAGCCTGCGCAAGGAACGGGAGAAAAAGGTTCTGGAGGCTCGACACGAGGTCGCCCAGCGCCAGAATGACCTTGAAAAAGCCATGAAAAAAGGCGACGCGGAGCGCATCAACAAGCGCAAGGACAAACTGGCAGAGTCGCGCAAGGAGTTGCAGCACGCGCTGGATGAACTAGAAAAGTGACCGCCGTGCATGCTGGCGTCACCTGCATCGCCGACCGGTCAGCGATGCAGTGCTTGCGCTCAACTGATCAGTGATTGCGAAACTCGGTATGGCATGCCTTGCAGGCCTGCTCAACCTTTTGCATCGGCGCCGCCAGCTCTGCAGGCGTCAGCGGCTGAGGACGGGTAACCGCGACCAGTTCACCGGTGGCGGCCTCCATCTGCCGGGCAAGTTCCTGGAAGCGCGCCTGCTTCTGCCAGACGTCTTCACGTGCACTGGAGTCCTTTTCCTCGCGCACCTGTGGAAAATGCTTCCACGGTTCGTGCGTCAGGCCATCAAGCTTCAGCGCGCCGTCGGCAAATTTCTGGCTGTCGAACGCCAGCCGCCCACGCAACATGCCGCCCAGGTCTTCGCTGGTCTTGAGCATCTGCTTGAAGATCGCCTTGCGCTGGCCCAGCGGCGAATTCGGATCGACACCGCCACAGGCGGTCAGGGTCATGCAGGCCAGCAGTACTACACAGAGTCGTTTGAACATCATGATCGCTTCGGCTCACAAAAAAGGCTGCCAGTATCCTCGCACGGCCCCCAAAGACCAATACCCTTATCAACACTAGGGGCTGCACGTGCTGCCCAGCACGCGGCAACCTCAGGAAATCGACACCCATGAAGATGACTTTCAGCCGCCTGAACTGGCTGCTACCCGTACTGGCCCTGCTGGCCGGTTGTAATGGCGGCAACCCGGAAAAACCCAAAACGCACGCAATAGCCACCTACACCAGTGCCACCTGGAAAGACCTGCCCCAGGTAAGCGACAGCGACCTGCTGGCGGGCTTCAACGCCTGGCGCAGCGCCTGCGAACGGCTCAAGAGCGATGCCACCTGGGCTGGCACCTGCAACGCTGCCGCAAACATCGCGGCAGAACCCGATGCGGTTCGTACCTTTCTCCAGACCCGTCTGGACGTGTTCAGCCTGCGCTCGGCCGAAAACAGCGCCAACGGCCTGATCACCGGCTATTACGAGCCGGTCTACCCCGGCAGCCTGACACGCACCGACAACGCCGGCGTACCGGTCTACGGCGTACCCGATGACCTGGTGGTCGTCGCGCTCGACAGCGTCTACCCGGAACTCAAGGGCAAACGCCTGCGCGGGCGCCTGGAAGGTCGCACCCTGAAACCCTACGACACCGCCGACACCATCCGTCGCCAAGGCGTGAACGCCCCCGTGTTGGCATGGCTGACCGATCCGATGGATCTGCAATTCCTCCAAATTCAGGGTTCAGGCCGTATTCAGCTGGACGATGGTCGCCAGTTGCGCATCGGCTACGCCGACCAGAACGGCCACCCCTATCGCCCTGTGGGTCGCTGGCTGGTCGAACAGGGCCAGTTGAAAAAAGAAGAGGTGACCATGGGCACTATTCATAGCTGGGCCGAGGCTAACCCGACGCGGGTACCGGAACTGCTCGCAAGCAACCCAAGCTATGTGTTCTTCAGCGCCCGCCCGGACAGCAACGAAGGCCCGCGCGGCTCACTCAACGTACCCCTGACTGCCGGCTATAGCGTGGCCATCGACCGCAAGGTAATCCCGCTGGGCAGCCTGTTGTGGCTGTCGACCACGCGCCCGGACGGCGCGCCGGTAGTGCGCCCGGTCGCGGCGCAGGATACCGGTGGCGCGATCACCGGTGAGGTCCGTGCAGACCTGTTCTGGGGTACCGGCAGCGAAGCCGGCAAACTGGCCGGTGACATGAAGCAACAAGGCCAGATCTGGTTGCTCTGGCCAAAGGGTGCGGCATTGCCAGACGTGCCTCAGGCCTGAGGGTCGATCAGGCCGATACGACGAAAAACGCGGCAATCACACCCATGCCTAGCGCCCAGACCAACGAGCGCAACAGCGCCCAGTCCGCCAGGTAGCAGATGATGTAGAGCAGACGGCTGGTGATGAACATCACCGCCAGCACGTCCTGCGTCACCTGCTCTGCGTTACCGACGACATCGGCAATGATCACTGCCGCGGCGAACGCCGGTGTCACCTCAAAGCTGTTCAACTGCGCGGCATGGGCGCGCCGGGCGAACCCTTCGAGCGTATCGAGAAACGCGCGCGGGTCGTGATTCTCGCGCAAGCCGAAACGACCACCGCCGAACTTCGCCACACCGGTACACAGATAAGGCAGGAACAGCGCGATCAGTACACACCAGAAAGCTACGGTCATGGCAGGGTCCTTTTTTTGGTTTCTCGGGTCAGAGCTTCATGATCAGCATGCCGATCAACACCAGCGCACAAGCTAAGAGCCTAGGCCCGCCAAAAGGTTCTTTCAGGTAGCGCATGCCAAACAGCACCACCAGAATCACACTGACCTCTCGCAAAGCCGCCGCCTCTGCCACCGAACCCAATTGCATGGCCCAAAGCACCAGGGCATAGCTGAACAACACACAGAACCCCACCGCCAGGCCGAGCCGCCATTGCTCTCGCCAGAACAAGACGTAGGGTGCACGGCGGGCCACGGCGGCCAACACCGGGAAAGGCCAGGCACTGATCAGGGTCAGCCAGACCAGATAGTCCAGCGGCTGCGACCACAACTTGATCGCCGTACCGTCCAGCCAGGTGTAGCAACCGATACACAGACCGATCAAGGCAACCACCGGCAGCATCGACCACGGCAGACGGTCACCGCCGCCACCCTGCCAGAGCAGGCAGGCCATGCCGCACGGGATCAGCAGAATGCCAATGATCTGCTGGGTGCTCAGCGACTCGCCTGCAAAGGTCAGGGTGAGCGCCAGCACCACCAAGGGCGACAAACCACGCATCAGTGGATAGACCAGGCCGAGGTCGCCCACCCGGTAGGCTTGAATCAACAGAAAACGGTAAAGCAACTCGAACAGTGCCGACGCCAACATCCAGGGCCAGACCTCAACCGGCGGCACCTGCACGAAGGCCACCATGACCAGCGCAAACAGCAATGCCACCGCATCCATACTGGCGATCACCAACAGGCGCTCGCCACTGAACTTGATCAGGGTATTCCAGGTTGCATGGAGCACCGCCGCAAGCAGTACCAGAGTCGTTGCCAGCACGTATCAGTTCCTTGGCAGGTCTTGGAAAAGCCATCACTGGCCATCTGCCCACCATACTAACCGCTTCTTGGTGAGGCACTGATGTGCAAGCCACGACAAGTTCCAATAACTTCGCAGGCAAGCCAGCGCCAACAGGGCTGCCACTCATTTTGTAGGAGCCGGGCTTACCCGCGATGGCGTCGGTGTGGTGCCAGCAAATTCGCGGTGTCTGTATCGCAGGCAAGCCAGCTCCAACAGGGCCGCGGTTCAT
>NZ_MBPN01000053.1 GCF_001695625.1 Pseudomonas defluvii | reverse complement strand
GAGCTTACATTTTCTAAGATCCTCGACTCCTTTTCCAGCCGGTCAGATTTTTTCTACACCCTTAAATGCGAAGAGCCGGTTTTGCCTATATCCATAAACTTAGTTGTTCCGCTCTCGAACAACATGGTCATTGGATCGCGGACGTCGGAATCTTGGTAGTACATACCGCCATAGGTAAGTAGCTCCGACTGTCCTTTTTTCCGCTGAGAGGCTTCATTCCGAATGTGATTGAGCATTATTGCCGCCGCATCATCACCATCCCGTCTGAATGAGTTTTCCTGATAAGCTGGAGCATGTTTTTGGACGGCAGAGTTGAAGTTTCTCTGTGCCATGTCGATCATCAAGAACATGTCTTTGCAGGTCTTGGGATAAAAGTTCTGCTTCGCACCTGTAGTTGGTGCTTCTTTGAAGCCCGAGTTCAAATATTTTTTGTACTTCGAGTCGTTAGCGTCAAGAGACAATGCTTGGTCAGCAACTTCCCCAGCTTTTTCAGGAAAGAGCTTCTGGACCCAATAGGCTTCGGTTGGGATCTCGAAGCCTTGGGGTGGGTTCGTGCCGTCATAAGGATTGCTATCACCCTCGATCTTGTCGAGCATAGCCATACCCTTCTTTGTACCTTCTACTACTGCATTGCCACCATCACGCTTCAGCCAGGTGGAGTTGGTAGGGTTATCATAATTGGCCTCGCCATTGCCCGTGATCTTGTCCAGAAAGCCTCTGCTGTCTTCGAACTCAATCTCGTTTGCACCGATTCCGGTAGACCCGAAGAATCCAACATATCGTCCTGCACTTAACGCTTCGGGGGACTTCCCATTAGCAGCGATGAATGCAGGCTCGCACTTATTTAAATAATCCGAATAAAGTGGATACACAGGGCTGTCAGCAAAACGTTTTAGGGTGTTTTGGTTAGTTACGTGGTAGGCCCTGCTGAATGCATCTTCCGTAATCTTTCCTTCGTTGACCTTGTCAAGTGCAGACTTAAAGATTGCGTAGATGTTACCGACTATAGTCAGCGACCATCCCCCCCCGCGCGCCATTTGAACAGAGCTACCTGTGCCGGGGAACGTGAATGTAGAGACTGAAAGAAGCAAAAACATTAGGCAGGTGCCCGTGAGGCCGGTGAAAACCGACCTCAGTTTATCCTCAGGGCTCCTCATCATAAGGATGGAGGTCCAGGCAAGACCTAGACCTCCGATAATAACTCCGGCGGAGTTAACCAGAAGAGTGTGGTAGTCCTGCCAAAGACCAAGGTAGTAACCGACCAAGTCAGCAAAATTAGAATCTACGAGCTTGAGGAAGTCGTAGTCCTTTACGGAGATATCGACATCAACATCAGCCATTTATTACCGCCTTAGCTGTCTGCTCGATTAGTTTGTTTCGCTCCATGTCATGCTTAATCTTGTTCTGGAGCATTTCATATTCTTTGCGAAGTGAGGACAGTGCATTTGAATACCGAGCCTGATCATTGGAGCTTATTGCTTGGTCATCAACTTGGTTCGCCAGCCCGGTCATTACCCCCACTTCAAGCTTGGAAATAACCTCGTCTAACTCTTTCATCATGGCCAGCGTGGCGAGATTTTGTTGGGCTTTGGCAAACAATGCGGGATTTGTAGTGCCCAGTTTGCGCATGAATTTAAATTCAGTTTCGGTGATGACGATGCCGCCGCGATTCACCAACTCCTTATAAGCGTCGCTTTTCTCGAAGGTTGCTGGGTCTGCTTGATATACGTTCGCGTAGAGGCTTTGATACTCCTGAGTCAGCTTCTTAGACTCATCTTCAAGCGAAATGGTCCGAGGAGTGACCGTATGCGCGTCCTCTTCGGTGCTGTAATTTGGCAGTAAGCCCGAATATTTCTTGATGTCATCACAGCCAAGCTCAGATGCAGCCAGCACGAGGGAGGTTTTGCCATCTTCAGGCTTGGCACCACAGTTCTTGCTGGGCAATGGAGCAGAACCTGCGCCCGATCCAGAACCATTTCCTGATCCGCCGCCGCTCGATCCCGACGAACTCCCATTTGAAGAGCCTCCACCTTTCACGCCAATCAGGCCGCCTGTCATCCCTGACACCCCATTCATCAATGATGACGCTCGGCTGGTAATTGTGTTTTTGGTGTCCTTCATTCGGGTAATGAGGCTGCTGGTGATCCCGTCCCCAGACATGCACTTCGCGGACTTGTAGCCCTCTTCGACGGTGCAGTCAGCTTCGGCCATCACCTGCATGTTTTCTTCGTACGCCTTGTCGGCACGCTGCCGTACGCCACTGCAGGTGAGGTTCGAAAGATCAAGACCAAACTGACCGACAGCATTCAGTTCGTCGATGACAGATTTCACGGTTGGTTGGCTATAAGCGAGGTACATGATGGCGAGCGCTGGCGCGTTTTGAATGAACTGCTCAACCATGTCGCCGTACTGACCAATCTGACCGTCAAGGACTGTGCCGAGATTTAGCCCATCACACCCCACCCCAACCTGTGTGGCACCGTAAGCGCCAACAATGAACTGCTGTTTGTCTTGGAAGGGCGTGAATGTGTCGAAGCTTGCGCTTCCGCCCCGTCCTGCCTTGTTAACAGCGCTCCCACTGAGCTTGGCGCCGAATAATCCTGTCACATCATCCATTCGCCGGGACCAAGGCGAGTCGGAACTGTCGCTTTTACCGTTGCCGTCAATAGGTCCGTATCCATAATCAGCAAACGCCGTTGCGGAGCTGAAACTGATGAGAGCACTGCAAACCATGACCGCAAGTTTGTTCAGCTTCATTTGGAATCCTTCTTCGCAACAGTGGTGTTCTTCACGTATGTCATTGCCATCAGTCGGCCCTCCAGCTGGTTCATGGTTCTGTTGCCAACCAGAGTTTCTCTTCGGCTCACTTTCATGTTGTCGATCCAAGTGATGGGCCAGGCTGTGATGCCCATCTTCGTGACGTTGTCTCTTTCAGCCTGGCTGAGCATCCGCCCGGTCAAGCCACGCGCGGTCACTTTCTCTGCGAAGACCTTTGCATCCCGATCGAGTTGGAAGACCCGCACCTTCAGCTTCGGATATTTCTGAACCAGCCTGCCGAGAGTGGCCAACTGACGATCGCAGACAGGGCAGGTGGATTCAGTGAATACCGAGATGCTCAACGAGTCGGTGTCGATGGGCTTCTTCGCCGCGGACTCTTCCATGGCCGCGTCAAGCCCCTTGATGTGTTGGAGGTCGCCGCGTTGCCACATCGCCATCTGGTAGAGATTCGCCGCTTGCTTATACTGGCCCCAGGTCTGGTCCATGTAGCTGACCAACTCGTTGGCGGCCTCGGGAGACTGTTCTAGCTGTAGGCGAATGACTGCACTCGGGGTGCCCGGTTGGAAGTTGAATTCGAGCCCTTTGTTGTTGGTAATTCGCAGAGGCGCGTTCGGGTTTTTCTTCGCGTTTCGATTGAGCTCTGTGCAGTTTTTCATCCACTGCATGTTTTGGCAGTCGAGGATGTTCGGGAGTTTGTCGAGTTCTTCATTCTCACGATCCCGTGCAGTCCGATTCACCCTATCCAGCGCCGAAGACAAGGCTTCCGCGAGGACATCCTGGCCGTTGGGCACGTTGGACATGACAGTGCCTGCGTTGGAAATCAGTGCGCCGGCGACGAAGGCGAGCCCGATTTTGAGCTTGTGGTTCATAGGGTGACCTCAGTTCAGGAACGATGTGAGATCGGCAACCAATGAGGCAGGGTTGTTGACCACCCTGGGTTGTCCGTTCTTGGGAATGAGGACCAGTGCCGGCGTGCTTCGCACACCGTACTGGCTGGCAATCCGCCCACCCATGTCAGGGGTGAACCCCAACATTGGAAGTTGGCCGGATTGCTGATTGAAAACTCGCTTGGGGTCCCATGTGGCCTGATCGATCACGACGTAGAACTGAGCGTCTACTCGATCACCAAAACGGGCCCGGACCTCGTCGATCGCAGAGCGAATCTTTTCGACCGCATCCGAGTTGTCGGACACGAACGACATGATCGTCACTTCTGCAGCGGCCTCACGTAGAGGATCTATGAAACGGCCAACCTGTTGCCTCATGCGTTCGGCTTGCCGTTTAGCTCCTTCCAGATCTGCCGGGACCGGGAGGCCGCTTCTCCCGGCAATCGAGGGGAGGGTGCCTGGCGTGGCTGCAGCTAAGGATTTCTGTACCTGCAGGAGCATTGCCTCACTGCCCTTATGGCCACGCTTGGCGGCTGCCTCGAAGAAGGTCTTTGCCCTCTGCAAATGATCCGGGGTATTTGTTGCCCGCATCATCATCATCCCGAGGTGGTACATCGCCGTAACGTTGCCTGCTTTGGCTTCGGGGAAAAGAAGATCCCAGGCCTTCTGGTTTTCCCCTTTGAGCATGAGTACCAGGCCTTCGCCGACGCGCTGATCCTCTGAAGGACCTTTCTCCGCTGCGTTCAGTGAGGTACTGATCAGCAGGCTACTTAGCAGCAATAGAAATACCCGCACGGGCTCTCTCCTCGTGATAGATCGGCATGAACTCTTTCATGTAAATGTCGCGGTACTTTTTGGTCTTGGAGTGGTAGTAGCCGACCGCCTGAAGATCTGATCCGTACCGCTTTTTCAGGTCCGTGAGATGGCGGGCTGCGTAGTCAAGATTGAAAGCAGGATCGAGCCACTGCTGGACAGTGGCCTTGCCCTTGCCGTGAAAGCGGTAGTTGATTTGCGCGATTCCGAGATCGGTATTGAGTAGCCAGACTTTGCGCACGCGCAGCTGCCCATCGAGGACTTCTTTCGCGTCATCCATTCGTTGAAGGAGAGCGGGGAAGCCCTGGGCCTGTCTGCTGCGCTGATAGCTATTGGCGAAACTCATTGCAGCTCGTTCAGATGGGAAGAACCGCCGTATTGCTTTGGAGTTTTTGTCCGGGATGATCTTTACAAGCCAGGGTGCGGAGGTGAGCGCCCAAAGGGCATTGACGGCCTGGTCTTTGGTCTGGAACCAAAATCCTTCGCCGTCTACGTTGAATACCCACGGCTGTTTTCTGGATTCCTTCTGCACCATTGCCCGGAACACGAGTCGATCGTTTCCGTATCTGGCTGCCGTAGCGTCGATGAGGTAGTCATAGTCCTGAGCCGAGACAGTGGCCGAGGTGATCAACAGGAGTGCAATCAAAATCCATCTCATCGGGACGAATCCTCGATCGTTGTGAAATGGTTCTTGCGCAACCACTGCAAAGCGCGTGAACGATCACGTGCGCAGGCATCAAGACGTCGAAAAGCTTCCGGGTGAGGGTCTGTAGAGGAGGTACCAAGGAACTTGTGAACCATCTCGTGATGGATGATGTACCGGATGACGAAAATCGGTGCTCCATTGCCGGCCGATCTTGAGAGGATCGGATGAACCAGAAGCGACTCCTCGCCGCTGACCATTTCGATGCTGCCCGGGGCGACGTAGATCGTGTCGTCGCAAACTCTGTTCACCGATTTGGCCACATCCGGCCAGGTTGGATCTTTCAGCAGGGTGAGCACTCGTACGTACAGCAGTGCTGCGTCTCTTGGGCCGTTAGGTGAAAACTGCTCCAAGAGTGTTTTGGCTTGTTGAAGATCTTTTTTGTGGTAGGCCTCAACACCCGCCTGCAAATCCTTCAGCTCCTGTGGAGAGAGATGATTGATCTCAGTCTTAGGCTCTGGGGACTCGCAGGCGCTGGGGATGCCCCAGCGCGGGCGAATGTTGATGGAATTTCCGAAGTAGCTGCGATTCACCTCGTCGGCCAGGCGCTCCAGATTGAGTTGCTCATCCGGTGAGACCTGACGGAGGACGTTAGATCGCGCTACAGCCATTTGGTGAACTCCAGAACTTGTGGGCCACTTGACCGTTTTTGTCTTGCAGGTCCAAGCGATCGCCCACGATTGAAACGCGGTACCCATCAAGGAAATCGCCTTGGCCAACCATGTCCTCTGCTCCCGCGTGCACGATGAAGGCGTGTGCAACACAGGTGCTGCAGTTCCTGGCCGCCTCTGCTACTGCTTTCACACAAATCCGCGGACGAGCCTTGCTTATCGCGACTGGCGACGACTTCGCCACTGGGGTTCTTGTCGGCGCTTTGGTGATGCGTTGCTGAACAGCCGGTTTGGTTTGCTTGGCCTTTTCAGCTTTGAGTTGGGCTTCCATCTTGCTGAGCTTCTGCTCGAGGGCTGAGATCTTTTCAGCCTGAGCGGCAATGTCAGCGTTAGCCTTTGTCAAAGCCTCATTGCTTTTCGGCGCTTCCTTTACGGGAGCACTATCCGGGTTGACGCTGGGGGTTCCAGCGAAAACGGGGGGCTGCTTTTCCGCGCCAATCGAAGAGGTAATTGCGGCCCCAGATTGGCTTGCTATTGGTGCTTGAGCACCGAAAGGATTTGCCGGCGAATCCTCATGCGGCGAGAAAGGCTCCGCGGCAGGAGCAAGAGCAAGAGCAGGAGCAGGAGCAGGAGCAGGAGCAGGAGCAGGGACACCCAGGTCAGGGGATGCGGTGGTGTGGGGTGCCGCCTCGCTCAATGGCTGGTCCAGCCCACCGAATGCTGGAGGAGCCGAACTGATTTCAGTTGGTTTTTGGAATGGCTCTGGTTCAGAACTGAGACTCCGCGAAGTTTGACCGGGACCATCAATAGGCAGAGACAGATCATCCTGGGCGCCAAGTTCTGCTTGGGTGTGATCGGCGGGTTCTGTACCAAAGGCCATTCCTTCCTCGCTGGAGGTAGGGGCCTCCTGCGCTGCTTCATTCTCAGAAGGCGTTTGGCTTGTACTGGAACCCTCCATCTGACCTTTGGCGAAGAGGACAAGCCCCACGACCAGGATCGCTGCAATCAGCTTTTGCCCCATCGTGAGTTGGGAAAGCTTGTTGGTCTTCTTGGGTTTCTGATCATCTTCTTCCGCAATGATCGGTTCCAAGGGCTCCAGTTCGTCGCCGTGTGCGTCGGCTTGAGGCGACTCTTTCGCGGCCGCCGAACCAAGGTCAATGGTGGGCTCTGTGCCTTGGCTGGCGCTGTCCTGTCCTGGCTTTTTACGTGCGAGGTTGCCAACCCCCGAGCTGATCTTATTGACGAGGTCCTTCAGGGAAGGTTTTTCTTCGTTGTTGCTCATGGCTTAATTTCCCAATACCGGCAGATAGGTTGGTGCTTCTTCGGTCCAGCGACCTGGAGCGATCTGGACGCATTCCTTGTGGCCCGGGACCAGCATTCCGTTTTGCACCCGTGCAGGAATATCAACACCGCACTGAATGATCGGCGGGTCCCAGGTGAACCGATCGCGTGCACGCATCTTTCCCTTCAGATCTGTGAGGACCTGTGTGACGCCTTCCTCGTAAGCGCGGCGCTCGAGTTCGGTTTTGGGGGCGTAGAGGGGCTTAATAGGCTTGGCCTGCTCCTCGATGATCGTTTCGCGCGGTTCGTACTTCGACGAACAAGCTGCGAGCGAGGCGAGTGCGGCTACCGCCGCGAGGGTTTTAAGCAGCTTGATTGACATGGTATCGAGCACCATACGGGTGAGATTTTGCGAGCTCGGAGATTGCTTTCTGGCGAGCTTTTGATTCGGAGATGGAGTGCTTCTGCACAAGCTCCTGGGTCTTGCGCTCGCGCATTTGGTAGTCGTCCGGATGGGACGAGGCGATCCAAAGCGCCATGGGGCTGGCGAAGAGCCGGAAGACACCGCTGTAGTATTCGGATTTGGTTGTCCGCATCCGGTAAAAGACTTCGCTGTACAGCGGGGGCAGAGATGCAAGCGATCGCCAAAGCTCAATCTCCTCGGCAGTAAATGCGAGGAATTCCTTCGCGATGTCGTAGTCCGACTGCGAGCAGGCCAGGAAGAAGTAATGGCTTGTGTTCTCGAGGATGCCGTCCTGTGACTCGCCATTCCCACCTGACTCAGCACGGATCAGGTTGACGAAGTCCTTCACGGTCTGAGAAATCAGCAAGCAGCCGGCACCATAGCGGCGGAGTTCTCGATAGAAGCTGGAGAGCGCCGATGCGGCAGTCGGGTCAGAAAGGGTTGCCCACGCTTCGTCGACAGCCACGATCTTCTTGCGGCTACGTTCAAGCTTGAACTTGCAGTACAAGTCGATCTGGCGGAACAGGGCCAGAGTGACTACGGGTAGGGCAGGAGACTTTGCCATCCGCTGGGTTTCGAGAACGGTAAAGTCGTTCTCCCATTGGACCTGCAGGAAGCCGTCAAAGAGAGCTGCAAATGGCCCGGCCCCGTAGTAGAGGGTGAGCGCCTGGACGAGCGATCTGCCCGACTGTTCAGTGAACTCAGTTTTGTCGAGGTAAGGGATGAAGTCCCTGAAACGAGGTTCGTCCTTCGGCTTGGTAGCTACCCAGTCGGTATAGAACTCGTTGAGTGCCTGATACAGCAGAGGCACTGTCACTGGGGTAATGACCGATGTTTTGGACTGCTCTGCAGCGCTGGAGGTGATCATCATCACCAGCATGCGAGCAATGAAGAACATGTCTTCCAACGTCGGCATTTCGTTGTTGCCGTCGTCGTTTTTACCGATCCAGAACGGGTTGATACAGATGGGGTTGATGGTCCGCCCGGTGATCGGCTCTTTGAACGGCTCGGTCGCAAGGCGAATGTAGTTGCCATCGAGAACCAGGCAGAGGCTCTCGTAGGAGTCGCCCTTGTCGATGATCCAGACTTTCGGTCGGTACTTCACCCTCAAGGCCATCAACAGGTTGTTGAAGGTGAACGACTTACCAGTACCGGTACTACCGCAAATCAGGCTATGCGCGGTGTTCGTCATCTGGCCCCACAGGTCCAGATAGATCGGCTGTCCCGCCCTGTTGTTCATCAGGATTGCAGGGTCGGAGCAGCCTTGGTATTCAACAAAGAACGGACACAGATGGGACAAGCTTTCCGTGAGGTGAGGGGTGTCACGACGGAAGAGCTTCATGCTGCTCTTGCGGAAGTTCAACGGCATGCTGTTCCTGACAGCAGCGTCGCCGCGAAGGGATTCTTTGTGCCCCACACGCCAAAGCATGTTCTCCAACTGCATGGCTTGATCATCGACCTGGGCCTCGACGAACCCCATCAGGTTGATGTGAAGCGACACGTCAAAAAACTGCTCGCGGTTGTTGGCGTTTTCCGCACTGATCTTGGATTTAACCTTCTCCAGGTCATTGCGCTGCTGAGCCAGCAGATCCTTGTCGCCAATTTTCATGGCTTCTTTCCCGGATTGCATGCGCCCACGAGTCCATAGGCGGCTCATCATCGCTACTGGGGAGGGCACGCTCCAGTTGATGGTGATCAGCGATTCGCTCTCGATGCCCGACATGGCCACCTGCAGCATGCCCGGGAAGCTCGAGGTTGGTTTACCCAGTACCGAGACTGGGCGGATGAAGTAGGGGACGCCAGAATCGTGAATCGTCCAGCCTTTCTCCTCAGTTTCGACAGAGGCGAACATCGGGGCATTGTTGAGAGTTTCCCGGTACGCGACTTGGCTCGGGTTCTTCAAGCAATCCAGGATGGGCAAGTCAGGCCGGTACTTGGGCGGGTCGACCTTGAAGCAGCGAACGGGGTTGAAAAGCTGGTACTGAAGGTTGATGAGGCCTTGGCCGTTAAGCGAGCCCGGCTGGAACCCGAACGTGGCCAAAGCCTGGCCGATCTCATGACAGAGTTGGCCAAAGCGTCTTGCGTGCTTCGTGTATTCCTTATGAGCCAGCTTGTTGGCGTCGATAAGCCCCATCGAAGCCAGTGCGTTCTTCGCGGTGTTGTCGATGAACTTGCCGAAGAGGTAATCCGGACTCCAGAGCAAGACCAGGTAGAAGTCCGTTACAAAGGGATAGCGACCTTGGCTTACTTCGCGCTCAATCTGCTCGGTGACATTGGCCCGAACGTCATCCTCTCCCTCTTCCGCCCAGGGGTCTCCGCCCATGAGAAGAGTCCGCACATTATTTCGAAGCTTCTCATCCTCGATCTCGGCCAGAGAGTCCTCACGCATGCGCTCAAGGACCTCGGTGGAGAGCTTTGTGAAGAAACCTTCAGGCGAGCTTGCCGCAACGATCTGTCGTTCGACGATCGAGTTCGCGATTTCGAGAGCGAACTCATCTTCTCCGCCTTCAATACCGGCACGGTAGATCCCAAGAACTTCGCGAATATCTCGATGGGTGTGACGAATGAATTGGCCGGCCGATCCAGATGGGTACTTGTTCAGTACATCACCAAGACCTTTACTGAGGGACCACAGGTCATCGTTGTTCAGGAGCGAGGCATCCATACCTCGTAGCTTCCAGATTTTGGCGAAGCGACCATCGATGGTGTGGAAATAGCTGCCATGCTTCTCGTACAGGAATGCATCGGAAAGCAACTGGATGGGCATGCCGCCCTGATACCCGCGGCGAGCCAAGCCAGCCAGCTCGGTGTCGTAGAGATGCAGGTCGTCAAATTTTACATTGGCCATCAACCCTGCCCCTTGAGTGTTGCGGTAACCACACGCCCTTCCGGGTAGACGGTCACGCGAGCGCCACTGACCCGGGTGAGGTATTCCGCAAGGTCGCGCAGCGAGTTGGGATGAGAGTTGAGCTTGATCACCTGGTCTTGGTTGACTTGTGGATCGAAGCGAGAGTCGTAGCCGGACGCTGCGGCCGAGAGACGGACGATTTCACCAAGGGTGAGGTCCTGGTTCTTGAAGAGTTGTGCCCAAGGAATTTCGTCTGCCTGAATCAGCTCGCGGCGATCAGTTGTGTTTTCCTTTTGGAAAATTTTCCGATAGAGAACGACGTCAGGTTGAAGAACAGTCAGGTCTTGGCCTGACCCCAGGATCATCTTTGTGTGGTGTTCGCGAATGGCGTCCTTGTACATCTGGGGAACACCCTCAGCCAAAGCCGTGGATGCCGCTGCCAGGAGGCAGAGGCCGATGGTCAGTTTGCCCAATCTGCTTCCTCCACGATGATGTAATCCCAGCGGCCGCCATGCTTCACGCCGGTTTTGGCGTCGGCGTATGGCACTACCCATACCGGAGCTACGACGTCCGGGTTTCGGATCGGAAAGTACGGTTCCGAAGAGCCAAGCTCTGGACGCGCGCGCAGGCCTTGGCGCAGGAGCGAGACCGTGTCTCTGCTGGCGCTGCCATGGACCGCATCGTAGATCTGGTCCATCGAAGCACTGTTTTTGAAAGGCTCCTCACTGGCACAACCGCTGAGAAGCAATGCGGTGGCCAAGGCCAAGAATGGGCGGATGTTCATGGCTGGTTCCTAGATCAGGGTGTCGTACATGCCGGGGTCAATGTCGAACGCCTCAGCAGGTTTCAAAACACGGAAGGTTTGGTCTGTTACGAAGCGCAGCTTGATGCCCGGCTCGACGATGACGGTGTCTACCGCAGCGTTTGCTTCACGCTCGAATCGCTCCGATATTTTCTTGAACATCCCAGCGATGCCCTCGTTGACCGCCGCCTTCGTGGCGTCGCCGGTCAGTTGGCGGGTGGTTGAGCTGGTTCCGTTTTCCATCGCGCTATTCGTAGTGAACTCGGCCTGGCTCAGGGTGGAGGCATAGGCCGCTGCGGCTGCTGCAGCTGACTGGAGAGCGAGAGTGCGGCCTGAGGCCTTGTCCAGGCGGCCGTAGACGTCTTGCTCGTTGTCTCGCGTATCGACGATGTACCCGGTTGCAGGGACCGTCTGGGCACCACCGGTCTCGTCCCAGTAGGAGAGTTGCTCGATGCGAATGGTCGCGCGGCCCGTATTCGAGCTGGAATTGCGGTTGCCAGAGCAGAGGCCCATCAGGTGGATAGTGCCGAGATCTCGTTCGGCGCCGTTGGGCCCCTTGAAAATGCCGCGCACCGGAAGAACTACCGGTCGAGCGGGAATTTTCCCTTCTTCGGATGCTCCAGGAGCGTTGGCGCCGATCGGGCACGCAACCCCGTGAAGCGTGGTGACTTCAACAAAAGAGAAGGCGGGTACTTCATACGTTTCGCGCTGGATCTGGGTTGGCAGCGAGGCGTTGAGAGGCTGGGCTGCCGGCATCGGGTCCGGGTTCGGCTGACGGCCGTTCAGCTTTGCGAGGGTCGCGTCGGTCTCGTTGTAGGTATTCACGCCCGCGCGCTGAATGCCATTCGACTCAGGAGCTGACATGTTGGCAAACAGCTGTTGCTCGGTCTCAGCAGTAGAGCCCGCGCCGCCTCCGCTTTTTCCGTTGAATTGCTGACCGCCCGCGTCCCCGCCATTGAGCAGGAAATAGTTCGGACCGTAACGGTTGGAGTTCGATGGGTTTGCAGAAACTGCCGGCATTGGCGGCTCGAGTGAAAAGTCCTCGAGGTTTAGCCCTTCAGAAGAGGAGGGTGGCAATGGCATGCTGGAGCCTTTGTCCAGCTTATTGATACCGCCGTAAACACCGTCAACCTGATCTTTTCGTAGTTGCGCAACTTCTTCACTGAGAGCTCGAATCTCAGTGTTCGATTTCTGCTCTGCTTTGCGTTGGTCCTCAAGCATCTTCGCCTTGAGAGCCTCGCGATCCTCCTCGCCGCGCTTGATCTTGTCCTCAAGGGTTTCGATCTTCTTGGCGAACTGAGTCAGTGCAGCATCTTTATCCTGGATGGTGATCGAGTTGACTTTGTCACTGCCAACCTCAACTGCCTTGGGTGCGTCAACCGAAGTCGCACCTGTGGTTTCGCTGTTGCCGCCCATGAAGTTCATGGCAACACCAAGCGCACCAACTGCAGCGACGATATACAGGCCGCGTTGCTTCGTTATTACGTTCTTCTTCTGATCGTTATCGGCGCTCACTGTACTTTCTCCGATACGATGAATAGCAACCCGCGATGTGACTCTCCGTAGACCTCGGTAATGTATTCGGGGGAGGGGCCTAGTATCCGAGAGGAAGGGAGCATGGAAACTTGTCTGGCAATTCCAAGGGACTCGCGTACGGCCTTGTTGCCATAGTCGATTTGATCAATGGCGACTTTTGTTGACGTGCGACCGTTGTTGATGACTTCGTAAGTAGTGCCGATGTACTTCGGACCCACAACTTGGGAGCGAAGTTTGAATTCCAGCGAGCCCTGCCGAAACACAACACGATCAGCCTCTGAAAGTCGGGAAAAATCCTGTTCGCGATATCCCGAAGGCAGTTTCCCATCGTAGAGATAGTTCATCAGACCTTTAATTCTTCCGCGGGAGTCTCGCGCCATGGCGGACCTATCAGCGATCGGCTGGCCCGAAATAGTGACTTGGCTGTCTGCGCAACCAGGCCGGGTTATAAGCTTGAGAATGTATGTTTGCTTGGACGGCGCATCGACATAAACAAGGCCCGTATACAGCGGATCTGTCGCTTGAAATGCGAGCTTGTTTTTGATAGGGGACGGGTAGAAGTCCATACCCTGAGTTACCTCTACATAAATACCGTCGAGGTAGGGCTCGGGGAACAAAACCTCTGCACGCTGGGTGTCGTTTGAAATGTAAATGTCAACTGGCGAGTTGTTGTAAACAACAGTGCGCGGATTCCGGTTGCACTCGTCGCTCGCAAATATCGTGGTTGACATGGCTGCGCAAAGGCCGGCAGCTATCAGTCGCTTCTTCAACCCTAAATCTCCTGGATGTCGAAGTCATCAGCCACAACCGCCCACTCGTAGAACTTCGAAGGCTTGACTGGCTTGATTAGAATTTTCACATTGTACTTAGCCTTGTTGAAAACCCTATTCAAAGTGGCCCTGTGGCGTTCAGCAGTGAAGGACACCACATAACCCTGTGGGGTAACTTCGACTTGATATGGAGAAGATTTTGTGAATACCTGTGTGATCTGCTGCTCAACCGACTGGTTGGCAACGATCTTCAAACTATCTTCCTTTAGCGCGCGGAGACGTGGCGACATCATTCTCAATGCTTCTTCAGCATTGGTTCGAGCAGACAGAGGAGTGAAGTTGTAGTAGTTGTCAAGGAAGACAGCCACGAATGCAATGATGTGTCTCTGTGGAATCTGCCGCTCGCTGATGAAGATCCCCTCAGAGTTTGGGAATCCATACATGATTCGCTCGCTTTGCAATCTCCGGTTTGTTTCCTGCAGTTCCCTATTCATGCCAACCAGCACGGCGATAACGACTGCAAAGACCGCTGAGATGGCGATCAGCGTAATGATGGCTCTGCCCGCTCGAAGATCACTTGCGCCGAGCAAATTGAAATACTTCAACGGTGCGCCGTATTGCTCACTCATGTCAGGGCTCGTATCGGTTGCAGTAAGACGGTGAGGGAATCAGCCCGATCTCGAGCCAGATCCGCGCAGTGAAGCGACCGAACTTCCCGACTGCCTTTTGAAGGGCAGGGAACTCGCTCGTCATTACGTAGAGGTCACCTACGAAAGTTGAGGCCATCAGGGCTAGGAAGCCCTGAGGCTTATTTCTCGTGGAACGCTTGAAGAGCCACAGGCAGAAAAATGCAACGGCAAAGGCCCAAAGGTTTTCGCCTGTGGTTTTGCTGACGATCACCAAGGGAACGATGAAGAACAGAAGGTCCTCTTGGGTGAGGCCTCCGAAGTTCACCGGGCTCGTCGCGAAGGCATAAGTCGGTGCTTCAGTTGTGACTCTCAAGCGCATGGTTACTTGGTCCCCGAAGAACTGGAACCAGTGCCACCGGCCATGTTGAAGCCGGCCAGGTTACCGGCCTTGACCACTACGGTTTCACCGAAGAGGGAAATCAAAACCACGAGCACGAATACCCACCAGCCGCGTGCGCCTGCGAAAAGTACCGACAGCAGCAGAAGCGCCAACCCGGCCCAGAGACCGTAACTGGCAATCAGACGCCACCAGTAGAGGAAGCTGTTGTTGGAGTTCTTCGCGATCGTCTCGTCCGGCGCGAAATCGCCGTCGAACGCAGCCATGGCGATATCGGGCATGGCGACGATGAAGATGGTCACCGCCAGTGCGAGAATCCCCAACGCAAAGCGTTTGAGGTCCTCCGTTTTCAGTTGCGGCGCGAGGCCAGTCATTTGCATGGGTCAATCTCCGACTCGAGTTGGGGTGAAAAACAGGCCATCGGGGGTAACGGTCTGGTAACGGAGCCGCTTTTGCTCCGGTTGCAGAACTACGTTGATGGTCTCTTCCACGGGCCGGACCTGTGCGAGCATCCTTACGAGATCCAGCCCTGGAAGTGGGGCGCTGGCTTCGGCCTTCTTGAGTTCGTCCTGAGCCATGCGAAGGTTTTGAGCAGCGAGAGACAGGTGCTCAATGGCACGCTGATACCGGGGATCGCGCTGATCGATTACGTACGGGTCGGATTCAGCAAATGCTGGCTGAACGGCAATGGCCGCCAGATATCCAATCCCTAAAGCCCATGCGTGAAAGTTCATAAAGGGCCCTCCTTTCCCAAATAGTGGAAAGTGAGTGCCCCTTTTTTGAGGGTCGGTAGTGACAGGCCGGCTTTGCGCCGGCCCGAGGGGAGGGGAGCAGAGAGTTAGGAGGTTTTTTTCTCGTCGAACAGCTGGCCAACCCAGCGCCTGGTTCGATGGAATTGTGCAAGCAGCACCTTGCCCAGGAATCCGAACAACTGCACGGTCACCAACGACAGCACGATCTGC
The DNA here is from genome assembly GCF_001695625.1 of Pseudomonas defluvii. Classification (GTDB taxonomy): domain Bacteria; phylum Pseudomonadota; class Gammaproteobacteria; order Pseudomonadales; family Pseudomonadaceae; genus Aquipseudomonas; species Aquipseudomonas defluvii. The sequence goes on along the minus strand of NZ_MBPN01000053.1, from coordinate 19,726 downwards.
ACGTAGGTGAAAATCATGCGGACGAAGGCGTTAATCAGTAGAGAGGTGAGGCCTCGAGTAGGCTGGAAAGCAAGCCCGAGGCAGATGATCACGGCAGCGATGGCCAAGTAAGCGGGCCAACCGATTCGCTGCACATGGAACTGGGTAATATCGAGAAACCAGTCCCATACAACACCGAAGTCCCAATCCCACTGCCGCAGTTTGTCTTGCCAATTCATGGCGTCTCCTCAATGGTCGAGTTTCGCATGCTAAATTCAGCCTTGAGTCAGCTTTTCCAGCATTGCCTTGTTCTTCTCGTGGAATCGTTGCCAGGCGTTGACGCCCGAGCGCGCTCGACGTGGCCTGCGGACCAGTCGCATGTCCTTGAAGTGGACGTTCGGGAAGCTGTTTCTCACCAACGGCATGCGGACACGATAGGTTCCCGACTTCGCGACAATGATCCCGTCGCCTTGGTCGAGCGATGCAAAGTCTTCGGGTTGCAGGATGTCCTCCCGCGTCGCCTTGTATCCGGTACTTGAGCTGGCGCCTTCCGAGTCGTTTGTGTAGAGACCTGATTGCTCGGATGCGTAACTCTGCCCCGTGCTGCTGCCAGAGGACTCTTGGACGAACCTTTTGATCATCGTCCCCGCAAGCTTGACGGCGAACTCCCGCGTCTGGGCATCCCGGATGTCGCAGTACAGGTGTGTCCAGCAGTTGCCCAGCACCATCTCGACGAAGGCAGGGGAAATGTTCTGGAGGAAGCCAACGCCCTGGAAAGCAATGATGATGGGCACATTCGCCGATCGCGCCAGCTGGAACAGGGATACCTGGCTCTCGTCCATGAATGATGGGTACTCGTCGAAAATGGCCGGGCACATCATCAGCGGTTTGGCTTTCGAGAGCTGGATTTCGCCGATCGCTCGAGCAAGATCAGAGATGAACAATTTGCCGAATAGCTCCACACCGTCTTTGTCGGCAAGCGACGACATGGACAACACAACAACCTTGTTCTGGAGGATCGCCTCTTTGAGGTCGACATCCGGGCTGTAGGTGTTGACGATGCTGGAGTATTCGGAGTGAGCGAACGCCGAAAGTTTTGACACAAGTCCTTGGAGCAACTGCTTGTACCCGCGCAGGTTCCACACCTGTTTTTCTTCGTCGAACCAGAAGCGAAGGTATGAGTGCAGCCACTCGACACCATCGCTGTGATAGATGGAGTCGGATACCCGTATGTTGCGGATAAAGCTCAGCAGCAGGTCGAAGTCGGACAGCACTGCAATGATGTCCTTGATGTGGAACACTGGCTCCCCGGGCTGCAGCTTCAGCGACAGCACCGCGGCAGTCAGGGAGTAGCGAGCAATGTCCGTCCAGAACTCCTCTTTGGAGTTGGCTTGGAGCTTCATTGCAGTGGAAATGGTTGCGCGGACCCCGCCCGAGAAGAACGGATTGTAGGTATGCGACATTTCCGGGAACTCGAAGTTGATGATCAGCAACTCATCGAGCCGGCCGGCCGCTTCCATCATTCCGTAAATCGAGCCGGAGAAATCAGAGTCTGACTTCGCTTCGATTAGCAGAAGGCCGGCCCCTTTTTTTATCTGTTGTTGGATGATTGCCAGAAGCAGTTCGGTCTTGCCGGTCCCGGTTGCAGCGAGCAGCGCTACATGGCGAGTCATGATGTCGTCGGACAGCATGAATGGGATCATTGATGGATAGGTGTCGATCAACTCCCGGCGGATATCGTCAGCGGTGGCGATGCCCTTCGTACTCGTGATCGCGTCAACGCGATCCTTCCACTCTGTCCAAGGAATGGCCTTGCCCAGAAAAGTAGAGCGGCGGAAGTCGCAATCCGGAATCGGGGCTTCGATGTAACCGGCGTCCCAGATATCCGTGGTAGACGCTTCAGCTTCTTTCCGATCAAGCAGCAGGGACCAGATAGCACAGCCTGCAGCGATGGCCACCGTCAAGGGAAGCGGCACAAATGGAATTGCTGCCCCTACCAACGGAAGGCTGATTGCGATATTTCGCTGTCGCTGAATTTCCGCATGCTCGGCGGCAAGCGCCTCAAGGCGCGCTGATTTGATCGACATCTGGATTTATCCGTTTAGGGAGAAGAGACCGGGCAACAGTCGGTTCGCGCAGGGAATATCCCGTCAGCAATCCGTCGAGTGCGCCAACCACCAGCAAGGTGGTCTTCGCACTGTTCAGGAGAGTCGAGATGAGGGTGGTGTTGATGAGGTCCTGCTGGCCCTCGCCGACCACCAAGACGACAACGTCGTAGACTCGCCCCCGGATGAGCTTCGGCGTCATGACAGCGCCCTGGAACACATCGAGGCGCTCTGCCAGGCTGAGCAAGTAATGGTTACCAGCTCGGTCTACAGCGTTCAGGCGCTCTGGATTGATTTCAGCGGCGGTGAACACGGAAAAGGGTGGATGGTTTGTGCTGGCGACGGATTGCCTAACTACGAAAGGCAATCCTTTGAACAGCCCTTTTCCATGGAACTCAACCAGGTGCTCCTCGCCAGTGAACTCCCGAGCGATCGCTGCAGACAGCGGGCCCACCATGTCCTCACCTCGAGGCCCCTTGGCGGCTGGGACTACAACCCTAATATCGAGCAGCGGGTCTACCTGTAGCTGCTGGGCGAACTCCCTAACCACAACAGGTAAGGTCTCGATGAGCAGCTCGGATGGCACCGACAGCCAAGATATCGCTTGGGTTGGGTCGAAGGTTTCGTCGTTCGCTTTGAGCGTCCCGCTCCAGATACGCCGCGATGCTTCGCGTTGCGGTGATCTGGGTGGCAACCAAAAGCTCGCCTGGAAAACTCGCGCCGGCCCGCCTTGGGTGAGCTCCCCGAACGGTTGGCCAATGGAGTGAGCTGGTAGGTCCTTTGCTGCCCCAAGCAGGAAAACCCTGCTCGAATCTGGTACGGCGCGCAGGACGTTCACCATTTCCTCTATCCCAAGCGAGTCCGCCCCGGCAAGAATCAACACATCCGCGTTGATTGGTCTTTTGCCATGCTGTGAAGGCACCCCTGTCTTTGGATCAATGCCTATCAAGGCCGAGTACGTGACGACGACACTGTCGTCATCGAGCAGTCGGTTGACCTCGTCAGCCATCTCGTTTGTATAAGCGGAATAGATGGCGTCTGCGCCGAAGGCTTTCAGGAAGAGTTGAAGGCCCTTGATAACCAGCATTTGGTCTGAGAGGGTTTCGCACTGGATCAGCGCAAAACGTTCTCCCAAGAGCGAGCGGAGTCCTGCTGACAACGTCTTCGCAGTCCCGTTTTCAAGGCCCAGTGGCTTCAAGAGCTTGGTGGCCATCTTTTCGGTGGGCACCAGGTCCTCGGCGTCTTTGCAGTCCAGTGCTGCCCATTTCCGCACGAGGCCGGCCAGTTTGTTTTCTGCTTCGTGCAGGCTCAGGAGTTGTAGCTGTCCGCCGCTGGCATGGACAACCTTGGCCATGGCGAGGTCGGTTACGGCCTGAGCAATGAGGGGCTTGATCTCATCTTTGGTGAGTCGAAGCATCTTCATGACCGACTCGATGAGCGGCCTCCCTTCAACGTAGCTGTGCCCGAGCCAAGCCTCCCGGCGGAGCACGCCGACCACCGCGCCTTTAACTGCAGAGACTGTGTTGTTGGTCACTCCAAACCTTTTCGCGAGGTTCAGCGCGGAAGTGAAGAGAATGTCCTCGAAATGGACGTAGAGCAGATAAGGGTCTTCTTTCAGAACCTCACTGAGGTTCGCGGCATAGCCTAAGCGACGTTGCAGGGTTGCCAGCTTCGCCGGCGGAATACCCTCGACGTCGATCTGTGCGAGTGCGAGTTGCTCACTTCGTTGATCAGCCCAAACCTGGCCTAAGACCTGGGCTTCTTGCGGGGAGATTCCAGCTTCCACGAGTCTATCTGGTGATTGGTCCAGAATTGGAATCAGACTTTCGCCGAAGTGCTGGACAGCCTTGCTCGTAACGCTGCGTGGGACGCCAGTGAGGACGCTGAGATATCCAACCAGTGACTCAACCTTCGCTGGTGGCATCGAGGTGAACTGGCTGACATCGAAATCAGCGCCGTCGATATCCGGTACGCGCTTGCCGTACAGGATGTAGTCCTCATAGAGGATTGCGTTGCCGAAATTGCCGGTACCGGTGAAGGAGGTGTTGTCTTCCCGCCGGAAGGTACAAACCGACCAAGGACCGGCGGGATCACGGAAAACAATATCGACTAGGGTACCGCGTTCGCGGGTGAGGGCTTCAGCCCCGTCAGGAATTCGATCAGTCATGCTCATCCGCTTGGGTGCGCGCGGCCGCTATTCACGTTCCGTACGCTCTTGTGGACGCCGTTGTAGCTACGGGCAATCTGGTTGGCGAGTTCGGCTCTCACGGCCGCAGCATCGTTCACCAAGGCCGGATACAGACGGGTCAGCCCAACGAAAATGTCGAAGTCCTCAAGCAGATCAACAGCCACCAGGACCTGGTCTGCGACGATCAGCGACTTATCGTATGCAGCAACCGGCTCCATGCCGTTGAACAGCCCTGTCGGGTCGACAAACAGGAATGGGCGGAGCTGGCGTAGTACCAGACTGCGCGCATGCTCAATTTTGGGTAGAACTTGACCTTCAGCCAGGCGGATCTCCTGGCTGCTCTTGCCGCCAAAGAGCATGCCGGATGCCTTGGCGAGGAAATGGGGGAGCGAAGTGTTTATGGTGGCCGGCCAAGTGCTGCCGTCGACCAGGAATGCCTTCGCTTCAGGAGTGTGGATGTATTTCATGTCTTGAAATCCTTGTTCAATCCAATAATGGAAAGGGAGTGCCCCTTTTTTGGGGGATATCAAAAAAAACCCCGCCGAAGGGCGGGGTTGTCTTGCGATGGAGCGATCAGTTGATCGCGTCCTTGAGCGCCTTGCCCGGCTTGAAGCCAGGAATCTTCGCAGCAGCAATCTGGACAGGATTGCCGGTTTGAGGATTGCGACCCTCGCGCGCAGCGCGCTCCTTTACCAAAAATGAGCCAAAGCCCACCAGCGTCACAGTGTCACCGGCCTTCAGCGCGGAAGTCACGGACTCGATCACCGCATCCAGTGCTTTCCCAGCGACAGCCTTGGTGATGTCCGCGGACTCGGCGATTTGGTTGATAAGTTCTTGTTTATTCACGCATTTCTCCATGTAAATCAGGGGGTGAAGTAAGCAGTATAACGGCGGCCTGGTAGCCTCCAAGTGAATCTGGTCTTCTGCAGCGATTGGATTCCATGGACGCGCCGCACAAAAAGAAAACGGCTCGGCAATGCCGAGCCTAAGGGGAAATCAGATCAAGCTTGCGCCCAGCGCGCCGGCCAAGAAGCCTGCTCCAATAAGGGGGAGCATTCCGGCAAGGGCCTTAGAGCCGGCTCTGTGGCACAGGAAACCGCCCACACTGGTGATTGGTACGATCAGGTAGGCAGCGATCATCTGCACTGACAGCATGCGTGTGCCCAAGGTGGCATCGCTCGTGGGGTGACTCCCGAGCATCGATGCCAACGCCAGCGCTCCGATGGCCAGGCAAAGCAAGGTAGCTAGGAAGGCTCGTTCGGTATAGCGGAATGGGCCGACTTCGATTTCTGCAGCGCTTTTGACGGTGGTTTGCATAGCGCGTTCCTCTTGACTCTCACGACAAGGGTAGCAGCCTCTTTCAGCGCTAAACAGCGGAAATCAACTCCTGAATTTGCCCCTCTGCCGCTGTTAGCAAACAGAGCACCTCATCGGAGCAACCATGCGCGCTCAGAGCTTCCATCGCTCTGGAGAAAGCTCTGGCATGCGCGGCACAGAGATCCACTTTGTCGAATGCCTCCTGGATAGCGGTGTCAGTAGCCACTGGCGCCATTGCTACCAGGCCGTTCTCATAGATACGGCTTTCCCAATGGCTCGGCTCGATGCCGGTTGAGCGAAAGTAAATGAAACCGAGCTGATCGCCCAGGGAATAGGCTGCCGCCCCGTAGTGCTCATCGAATGTGGAACGGCCAGTGCCCAACGCTTTGAATTCCATGAATGTCCTCCTGCTGGTGTGGACGGTGACCATAACGGTGCAGTCCTGTGGTTCAAGACTGCGTAGCCGGGGATTTAGCGGAGGCATTTGAGTTGAAGAGGGGAGAGGCCTCGTTAAGCTCGGGCCATCCACCTCTTCACAAGGAATCGCCTATGTCCACCTTACTCACTCAGCAGCAACTGCTTTCCGCGCCGGAGTCGGATTACATGTCCGACCAGCAACTGGCTTTCTTCAAGGAACTTCTTCTCAATCGAAAACTGCACCTACAGGGCCTGCTCGCTCAACGAGCAGAGGCGTTCCGCGATGACTCCGAGGCGCGTCTCCCGGATGCGGCGGATACTGCCTCCGCGGAAGAGCAGCGCGCGATGGAAATGCGGATGCTGAAGCGGGACCAGGCAGAGTTGCTGGACGTGGAGGCTGCACTGAAAAGGATCGAAGAAGGAGATTATGGCTACTGCGCTGAGTTTGGGCAGCCGATTGGGCTCAAGCGCCTTTTGGTCGCGCCGACTGCAAGCCTTTGCATCGATGCTCAAGAGATTCAGGAACGTCGTGCGCAGCGCCAGCGTGTAGCATGACCTCCAGCGAGGGGGCATGCCCCCTCGACTCTCCTTTCGATCTTCCTACTTCCTCACTCCTCAGGTTCTATGATCAGTCAAAATGCAGGCTGAACATCTCTTACCTAGGAGCTGCATCATGGAAGTCGGTCCCCGCATGTACTTTTTCGTTTCAGGGTTGCTTTACCCGGCAGCGCTGGGAGCCGCTCTTGTCTGGACGGTTAGTGCCTTGCATGCCAGGGTATTTCTCGAGAGCGCGTCCCCAAACGGCTGGTCTCTGTGTATGGCTGCCTGGTTCATTGGCTACCACTGCCTGCAATTCAGCAGGCTGATGGTCAGGCACTATGATCTTGGGAAGGGCTACACCAGGCGCGCCTTCGTCTCTGACCTGGTGGACTGCTTGACGCTGGTACTGGGTTTCGCTGGTCTTCGCTTCTTAAACGAGCCGATCCCTTCGGAGCAGGTCTGGGTTGTCTATTTGGCACTGCTTGGAGTTCCCCTCTCTGCTGTTATTGCCCATCCACTTCGCATGATGAAGGGGCCCAGGGGGCTATTGGTCCTTGGCATGCTATTGGTATGCCTTCTTGGAATCGACTACTTCAAACTGGGTTTCCTCTTGCCATTGTTCAAGCCAGAGGTAACCCACTGGGTATTGCTGGTCGCGATGTTTTCCATGCTTTGGGCCTTCTACCACCGCGTATACCGCTTCGAACCTTGACAGCTGGGGTGCCGACCATGCGAGGGCTATCGATCGTACTGGGATTGAGTTTGCTGGTCGGCTGTACTCATGAGCCGCTTTCAGAAGGGTTACCGGTTCAGAATCACCATTGGGGCGATGAGCCGAAGATTCAGTTTCTTGGCGTAGGTGGCTGGCTCATACATTGGCGTGGGGAGGGGCTATTGCTGGCGCCTTCGTACACCAACCCGGCCAGCCTCGGCATTCCTGGGATACCCCCGGCTCGAGTGGTAGCCGACAACGAGAAGGTCGACAGACACATGCCGCCTGCAGCAGACGTGACGATGCTTCTGGTGGGTCATGCGCACTACGATCATCTTCTCGATGTGCCGCGGGTCGTAGATAAGCACTCTCCGAAAGCGGTCGTATACGGGTCTGAAACGGTTAAGCACATTCTTCATGCAGCAAAGAACAGCTCAGGACAGCGGATCTTTGGCGCTGGCGCGGTGGTGGTGCCAAGTCAGCAGCAGATAACCGACCATCGTGATCCCTCCCGACCTGGTACATGGTTTTACTCCGACGGGAAGGTCATCACTGATGGGGACGTAAACGGAGCAAATTCCGTGGGTTCGATCCGTGTGATGCCTATTAGAAGCATGCATGCCGGGCACCTCTTCGGCCATAACTTCATCCCAGGTGAGTACGACTGGGATCTCGACGATTTGCCGACTGGTCTGCTGGACTGGAGACTTGGTGAAGTAACTCTGGCCTGGATGATTGACCTCCTCGGGGAGGATGGTCGGCCGGTTTACCGCATTCACTATCAAGACAGCGCCGCTGAACCTCCATGGGGCTTTCCACCCATAATCTCTGACTCAAAGCGCGTCGACGTCGAGATCCTTTGCGGGGGAGGGTGGAATCAAGTCAGTTACTACCCCACAGGGCTCCTCAGGGTGACCAAACCGCGTCTTGTGCTGTTGGGGCACTGGGAAAACTTCTTTGGCAACGACCTTGGTGAACCTGCTCGAACCATTCCGTTGCTCGGCTACAAAGGGCTCCTCGAACAGCTGAAACCCTACAATGTGGTGGTGCCTGAGCCCTTCTCTGACATCCTGCTCCCCCCGCCGATGGAGTGATTCTGCCCCAGCGGAGGACTTCAGTTTCATGCGGACTCCTGCAGAGCAGACAGCAAGGGACAAAGCCCCATCGTAGGCCGTGTAAGCAAGGGCACTTTGCACGAAATGTGGGATTTCGCCCTGGTGCCGGCCCTATTCTCCGCCTTCCGCAAGGCGTTGCATCAATGCGCGTGCTTCGCTGTACCCATAAGCCCGCAGGAACCCGTCATAAGTATCAGGAAATGACATGACGCGCCCGGCGTAATACTCCAAGGGCACAGCAATGTCGGCTTCGTGCAGGTAGTCCTGATCAAGGAAGTGCTCGAGCACCAGCATGTGATCGAAGAAGGCCTCAAAGCAGTCACGAATGAACTCCTGCTGCTTGCTGAACCCCATCCCCTTCTCATGCACGACAAGGGCTGGTTTGAGGTCCCTCCAGTGAACGACGTAGGTCTGGCCTTCATGGGTGAAGGTCCGGCCTGACCAGTCCATCATTCGCATCGCAGAGCGGGCGAGTGGATCTGTGAAAATCTCCCTCATCATGTCCCGTGCAGCGGCAAGCTGCTTCTGACGGTGTTCCTTTCGCTTCTCTTGGATCGCATTTCGGGCTGACCTCAAGCCGCTCCAGATACCCCAAATCGCCAGGGCCATGGTGATCAGGGTGCTGATGACTGATACCCAGTCCTTGAGTGTGGTTGGTGAGAATGGGTCGCCCTGGGCAGGGTTCTCTGCCGCCATTGCAGCGGTAGACATCAGCATCCAAGCCGTAGAGATCAACCAGGCAGCGCTGTGCCTCTTCCTTGTGGCTGTCATCTGGAGGTCCTCTGAGGGATGGTTAACCTCAAAGTAGCTTGATCCGTTTCTACCCGCACGTGACCACTCGGGGAATTCGCCTTTGAATTTGCCCGGCGGTCGTTAGACTGCCTGTTCCCCAAACAGCCGCGACACGAGAGGTAGCTTTTGACCGGCAAGCTTTCCAGTGATCAGTTGCAGCGGATCTACAAACTGCTGACGGAGAAGCGTCCCCGGCTTGATGATCGGATGGGATTAACTCCGGCTGAGCGTGCACTGTTGGAGTGTGGCGGTATTTCGAGATCCGACTTTGATGATTTGATTATCGCGACTGAGTACCGCGGGTTTGCCGCGGCCGGCCGATACGCAGAGGCACTGGCTGCCTACTTCAGAATCCCTAAAGTCAGCTTGTGCCGGAAGCCCAGGCGCCTCGACGACGATGTGTTGTGGTTGGATGGCTATGCCGTTGCCGATGCCGTTGCTCTGCTGATCTTCATGGAACGCCTGGGCTTCGCTGTCTCACCTGGTCAGCTGGTGCAGGCGATAAAGGGCAACCTGGCAGGCAAGCCCATGCTGACGGAATCGGAGTACCTCATTCTCACCTATGAGGTTTCCCGCGGCTGTACTACGACAGTCCTCCGATCAGATGCGGAGCGCCAGCCGGCATTTCCAACGACCAAGCGCCACCGGGATGAGTTAGGAAACCGCTTCACATTGGTGCTCCAAGGGGAGGATGTGTTGTCGCTGGAAGTAGCCGGGCCCCGATATCGTGACGTCAACTCGGCACTTAAAACCTGTGCCTACTGCGGTACGACCTACCTGCCCAGCAGTCGTAATGAGCGTGAAGCACATCGTCAGGTTCATAGAGAAACACAGCGGTTACTGGACCCGGGCCCGAACAAGCGGTTTGCGGCCAGACTAAAGTGTGGCGCTGGCGCCGATCGGGTAGACGCATCTGTGCCCATGTGGATGCATCAGGAGGTATTGAAACGCGCCCAGCGTTTCCGCGCGGATTTTGGCTACGACTTTGTCCAGTGGCCTGGAACGATGTCGACTAAAGCAACGGTTGACTGGCACGGCTACCTGATTCCAGCTGGTGCTGACGGCACGATTGCAGGCGCTTGTGCATTCCTTTACGAGACGGAAACGAACCCATCAGGCAGCCCCTGGACTTTATCCTGGATCTGGCTGGCGCCTAAATACAGGCGCGGCGGGCTGTTGCGAGAACGGTGGGGGAGATTCCTTGAGGCCTATGGAGACTTCAGGATCGAGAGTCCGCTGTCTCCTGAAATGGAGGCCTTTGTTCGAATTCACGGCACGGACTGGCAGAAGAGCTGCTTGTCGAATCATGGTGAGTGAGCAGAGTGCTCACCGCCTCTAGGAGTTTTTGTGATCAAGACCAATACATCTGCCCCCCAGCTGGACAAGCCGATGATCTTCCCTGCGGAGGACTATGCTCGTGCGTGGGTCGGGTGCCTGGCCGGATTCCTTCCAGGCCTGAAAGATCGAAGTCGTGAAGTGTTCCTGAGGCTGTCAGGGTGGCATCACTGGAACGCAATGGTCGAGGCCTGCAACCCAGAACAGAACTGCGTGTTCATGACTGAGGATTTGAATCCGGAACTTCGGCTTTCGACTCTTGCAGAACATCGCTCAATCCTGATCCACGAGTTCGGTGTGAAGCCGGCCACTGCCAATTTCTTCTTATGGGCAAATCCCCTGGGCTCATTTGAACTCGTGCCGCTTCGCGCGGCCGTCAAAGAGGCCCTTTATCAGGAGGGTGAGTCGCCTTCCTCGAGGTTGGACAAAATCCTCATCGCTCTGGATCAAGAAAATCGAGCGCTTGTTCCTGGTACTGAAGAAAACTACCGCCGCGGCTGCCACTTCACCAATGAGCGGGTGTACATGGCGATGTTCCAGCATCTCGGCTGGAACCTGGAGCTCAGCGACGGGCGTGACTACGACGTACCATTTGGACTACCTGTCGCACGGTTGGGCTATTTCAGCGACTCCGAACTCGGCTCGGTCCCTGTGTTCATGACTGGCTTGGCGCCTGACCCTGAGCTGAACCCTGATCAGACCAGCTGTGCGATTTATGAATGGATCACTTCACCGCAGGGAGCGAAGGCACAAACGGCAGTGGTCTTTTTCAGGGAGCCACAGCTTCGAGTGCTCGATGACGTCGAAACCTCGATCTTCGGCAGCTTCCTTGAAGGGCAGAGCGCATGGCATCTCACCTTGTCGTCTAACTCCAAATCGTTGGGGAGTGTAGTGGTCGACATTGTCTCGGGCCAGACTCTTCCTGTGCCCGAGCAGCGCGACAATGGCTTCGAGTTGGCCATGCGATTTGCCCGTGCAATGGAGCGCTACTGCGACTTTCCTGAATTGCACCTTCCCAACATTGACCGGCCAGTGGTCCTCGCCGGCGGCAGTGGGTGGGGAGTAGTGAAGCTGCCCCAGGCTTGAGGCTCTGCAGAACGAGTGTCTCCCATCAGGTCAGAATGGGAGTCATGCACCATAAACGTCACATGACAGCTGGTGCTAAGGGGAAGCTCTGCTCGACCTGCAACCATTCGCCTTTCGGCTGAAATGCCTCAAAGATGGTGCAGAGGGTGTCCATTGGCGGTTGAATGAACCCCGGCCATTCTCGGTGCGGATCGAAGACTGCGATTTCAAACTCGGGGTGTCGAAACGCCACCGCCCAGTGCCATCGTTCCCTTTCTCCGGGACGTATGTCGCGCAATTTGACTATCGCCAGGCCGTGAAGATCGGCCCATCCCCGCCACCGGCGAGTCACTGTCAGAAGTCCTGCCGTGGCCACCGCCATCCTCATCTCGCCCGAACTCGTAGAGAAGGGCGGTCGGCCATGCCTCCTTTTGCCAAGCCCCTGGCTTACGAAATGCTCCCGAGCTCGTTGATATGTCCAGCCGGTAACCATCGCTAAACACGCTACCCCGCAACCATAACGGTCGGTTTGCACGATCTTCTGTACACCGCATCGGGCTTGCCAGTCGTCTTCAGTCGCTGCCGGCGGATGATGTATGTCTAGGTGATCCATGGATTCAGTCCTCATCCAGTTCAGGACTGATCGTACTGTGAAAGGGCGCTGGCCCAGGCTGGTTTCGCGGTCCGCTTTCCAGCCTCTCCTTCACCAAGGTGGGAAGGATTATCAATAGGTTACGTTGCAAACCCTACCTGGGGCGCAGGGGGCCGCAGCCATGAAGCTCTACCTTGCCTCTAGCTCGCTGTAGAAGCTCTCTGACCTGGTCTTCCGTCGCTGAGCGGTCATCGTCTAGCCACCAGCCATCTTCATCCCTTGTAATCCAAACATCCCCGGCCGACCAGGTCACAGGCCCCCAGTAATCAGAAAGCCTGCACCACACGCAGTCTGCATGCAGTTCGGAAAGTGGATTATCCATAGGTGCCTCGCTGGAAATGCACTGGAGTTGGGTTAGTATCGCAGTGGAGCGCTGGCCAGCGCTCGCACGCCCACCTTGGGCGAAGGCCGGATTAGGCCATGGCTTCAATACTTCTCTTCCTCCAAGCATTGCCCTAGGCAATGTGTCTAGTGGGCGTGGCACAAGATTGCCGCCAAGGAGCATGCTTTGACCATTTCTAACCGTTTCCCCTCCGGCGCATCCCTCGACCAGGTGAAGAAGGATGCCAAAAAGCTGGCCAAGTCAGAGGGGCTCAGTCTCCATGAGGCTCTGGACCAAGCTGCCGCCGCGCATGGCGCTCAGGTCCCCTGGCATCGCATCCAGGAGTTCCTCGCCTGCGATGATGACGAGACTTTGCTGGCCAGGTTTGCTCTCCCGCTGTACGCCGGCGGCGTATTCACTGTATCTCTTACTGAGACACGCCCCATGATTTCGGTAACGGGGCGAACTCGAGCAGGAAAGTCCACCTCAGCATTGCTAATTGCTGATCGTTACCTGTCTTCCTGCCGCGGCCGGGTGCACCTGGTAAGCCTTCTTCACCACCAACCGACATCAGTTGTCGGAGAGGTCTCTGAGTGCGGCTGGCAGGATGTCTGGGATCGAATTTCGCTGAAGTATCCTGGACGTTGCGCTCTTGTCGTTTGCCCAGAACGTATGGCTCAAACACACATGGTGGGGCCTCTTGATTTGAGCCCTACGAAACCTGAAAGGGGAGACCTGGTTGTGCTCGATGAGCGCTACCACTGCGCTAAAGGGCAAAGTCTGGTCGACGTGGCAGAGATTGCTCGCATGTGGCGTGTTGGCCTGATCCTATGCAAACAGCCGGGGCCGTGGGAGCACGAGACCATTCCCGATGAACCAGTTGGCGATCCATTTTCCCTGCACATCAAATGCAGCCGCGAACTGCGTTCGGATGATTGCAGACTGCAGCTGGAAGAAATGGTGAATGGACGTCGGGGCGAATGCCTGATCGTGCCAGGCGCTCCCTACGGATCTTCGAAACGGAAGTTCAGGTTCCAACGAAGTGCGCTGGGAGCCCTCAAGAGCCATTTCGCTCGAGAGTGAGGGCGTTAATACGCAAACCCGACATCCACCCTCGCTTGGTTGTCGGGTTTGTTCTGGAGGCTGCCGCCCACACTGGTCAGCTCCGCGTTGAGCTGGCCCGCTTGGGCAAACAAATCGGCCCTTATGACCAGATGATCGCCGGGCACGCCAACTCTCAGGGGCTGATCGTTGTCACCAACAACCGCCGAGAGTTCGACCGCGTACCCGGCTTGAGGATTGGATCGTCCCAATCGCGTAACAGAGGAACACACGATGGCTACTGACTACACACCGCTTTCTCCTCAAAGCCTAGCGACCCTCCCCGGCGTCCAGGAGGTCGACGTTGTTGGAGGTATCTTGGTGGTGCTCTTCACTGATGACTCTTCTATGGCTGTCACCAGTGCAGCACTAGCCGAAGATCTTGGGCTGGAAAAATGGAGCGCACTTTCCGGCGAGGATCAGGTTTTTTCTCTGTCCACTACCGAGATGCTTGACCTCATCACGCGGACTGCTTCAGCAGCATCCTCAAACTGTAAAAGGAACCCACGACGGAACCCGCCGCTATGAATACCGAGCAGCCCACGAACATGCCCGCGCCGAGCACATGCGTCGGGTGCGCATTGCCGAGATAGGCCGCTAGCTGGAGGGCGACGAACTGGACGTCGAGCAACTGGCCGTCCTGGGCGTCGAGTTGCAGCAGTTGAGTGGCGTTTGCCAGGCCTGTGCCGGCGAAGGCGGAGAGCATGACGAACCCGAATGGAGCCGCTGCCCAACCTGCGGTGGAACCGGCCAGGGCAACCCCGTCGACTGGGCATAACGAACTTAAAGGAAATCACCATGAGCAGAAATGAGCTTGAGTGGGGGCAGACTCCATTCGATGAATGCACGCGCGAAGAACTGATCCTGCACTGTGCCCGCCTTTACAGCGCCACGTCCGCCTTGTCATCGGCAGCTCAGATGGTTCAAGACAAGAGCCTATTCTGGACTCAAGGAAGCGGAGCTGAGGCATTGGAGAAAGGCCGACAGGCCCTTGAGGGCGCACGAAATGGTTTCGATGCTGATAACATTTACCGGGCATATTTCCGCTATGCCGGCGATCTTCTGTTCGCAGACGCTTCAGGTCTTCAACTCCGGACAGGATGGGCAGTTTGTCCTGTCTGCGAGCAGATGGCGTCCACCATAGGTGGGAGCAGTTATGCTGGAAAGACGTGTAGTGAAATCCTCCTTGGCAAGTGTTCCGGGATTCTGAGAGGGGCGAATAGAGAAAACGGAAAAAATCGTACGCTAAGGTTTTCCGGGCAGCCTTAGCGGCCGAAACTTCCCGTCCTCCAGCCTGCGGCTCTGCCGCCAGACATAATCGCCGGTCAGATTGATGTGCTCCCACCCCAGCGGCGACAGGTATTGCAGCAGCTCACCATCCACCGACTTCCCCGCATCGCCCATCGCCTGGGTGGCGCGCTCCAAGTACACCGTGTTCCACAACACGATGGCGGCCGTCACCAGGTTGAGGCCACTGGCCCGGTAGCGCTGCTGCTCGAAGCTCCGATCCCTGATCTCGCCGAGGCGGTTGAAGAACACCGCCCTGGCCAGGGAGTTGCGGGCTTCGCCCTTGTTCAGTCCAGCATGCACGCGCCGGCGCAGCTCGACGCTTTGCAACCAATCGAGGATGAAAAGCGTGCGCTCGATCCGGCCCAGCTCGCGCAGGGCCACGGCCAGGCCGTTCTGGCGCGGATAGCTGCCGAGCTTGCGCAGCATCAGCGAGGCGGTGACCGTGCCCTGCTTGATCGAGCTGGCCAGGCGCAGGATGTCGTCCCAATGGGCGCGGACGTGCTTGATGTTCAGGGTGCCGCCAACCATTGGGCGCAATGTCGGGTAGTCCTGGACGCTATTCGGAACATACAGCTTGGTTTCTCCGAGGTCGCGGATGCGCGGTGCGAAGCGGAAGCCCAGCAGGTGCATCAGGGCGAAGACATGATCGGTGAAGCCAGCCGTGTCAGTGTAGTGCTCCTCGATCCGCAAGTCGGACTCGTGGTACAGCAGACCGTCGAGCACATAGGTAGAGTCGCGCACGCCGACATTCACCACGCGGGTGCTGAACGGTGCGTACTGGTCGGAGATGTGGGTGTAGAACAGCCGCCCCGGCTCGCTGCCGTACTTCGGGTTGACGTGGCCGGTGCTTTCGCCTCGACCACCCGCCCGGAAGCGCTGGCCATCGGAAGAAGAGGTCGTGCCGTCGCCCCAGTGAGCGGCGAAGGTATGACGGTACTGGTGGTTGACCAGCTCGGCCAGGGCCGCCGAGTAGGTTTCGTCTCGGATGTGCCAGGCTTGCAGCCAGGACAGCTTGGCGTAGGTCAGGCCGGGGCTCGACTCGGCCATCTTGGTCAGCCCGAGGTTGATTGCATCGCCCAGGATCGCTGACAGCAGCAATGTCCGGTCTTTGGCCTCGGCACCGTCCTTCAGGTGTGTGAAGTGGCGGCTGAAGCCCGTCCAGTCGTCCACGTCCATCAGCAGTTCGGTGATCTTGATGCGCGGCAGCAAATGGCTGGTCTGGTCGATCAGCGCCTGCGCGGTATTGGGCACCGCGGAATCCAGCGGGGTGATCTTCAGCCCGGACTCGGTGAGGATGGCATCGGGCAGCTCGTTGTCCTTGGCCAGGCGGGTGACGGTGGCCAGCTGCTCGTCCAGCAGCTGCAAGCGCTCTTCCAGGTACTGGTTGCTGTTCGGGTTGATCGCCAGGGGCAGAGCCTGCGCATGCTTGAGCGCGGCGAACCTCTCTGCCGGCAGCAGGTAGTCGTCGAAGTCGCGGAACTGCCGCGAGCCCTTGACCCAGATGTCACCGGAGCGCAGCGCGTTCTTCAGCTCGGACAGGGCGCAGATTTCGTAGAAGCGCCGGTCGAGGCCTTCCGGGGTTATCACTAGCGGCTTCCAGCGCGGCTTGATGAAGGCGGTGGGCGCATCGGCCGGCACCTTGCGCAGGTTGTAGGCGTTCATCTCGCTCAGGGTCTGCACGGCTGCCAGCACGCCTTGCGCAGCCGGGGCAGCGCGCAGTTCCAGCACCTCCAGCAAGGCCGGCGTGTAACGGCGCAGAGTGGCGAAGTTCTCGCCGACCAGGTGCAGATGGTCGAAGCCTTCCGGCCGGGCCAGCAGCTCGGCCTCGCTGACGCTCTCGGTGAACTCGTCCCAGGGAATCACCGCCTCAATGGCGGCATAGGGATCGCTACCGCTTTCCTTGGCTTCCAGCAGAGCCTGGCCGATCTTCGAGTACAGGCGCACCTTGTCGTTGATCGCCTTGCCCTGCTTCTGGAACTGCTGCTGATGCTTGTGCTTCGCGCTGCTGAACAGCTTGACCAGGATACGGTCGTGCAGATCGACCAACTCATCAATCACCGTCGCGGTGCTCTCCAGCACCACGGCGGCCAGGGTCGCGTAGCGTCGCTGCGGCTCGAACTTGCCGAGGTCTTTGGGCGTCATCTGCCCACCCTCGCGGGCCAGCTTGAGCAGGCGGTTCTGGTGGATGTGTCGGCCCAGGCCTTCGGGCAAGTCCACCAGCTGAAATGTCTTCAGCCGCTCGATGTGTTCGAGCATGTGGCGGGAGTTCGGTTTCAGCGGTGCCTGTCGCAGCCAGGTCAACCAGGTGATGCTGCTGCCGGCCTTGAGCTTCAACAGCTCGTCCAGCTTGGCCCGATGCGAGTCCGTGAGTGGTTCGACCAGGGCGCGGTAGACTCGGCGATTGGCCCGCGCAATGGCCTCCGAACAAGCTCGATCAATTACGCTCAACGCCGGCAGAATGCGCCGCTTCTGTCGCAGGCTCTCCAGGGCCTGACCGGCCAGCAGTAAGCCCTTGTCGGTCTGCTGGGCCAACTCGGTCAGCTCGCGCACCAGGGCGCGGAAGTCGGACAGGCCGAACGGGGCCAGTTGTAGGTAGGTGCGCAGTTCCTGGGCGTGCTCGCGGCGAGTCACGTCGCGTTCGCCGTACTTCAACCAACTCGCCGGGTCGGCCTGAACTTGCTTGGCCACCCACTGGATGACCGGCTCGGGCGGCTCGCTGTCGGTGCCCAACGCATAGCCGGGGTAGCGCAGCAGGCTGAGCTGCACCGCGAAGCCCAGGCGGTTGGCGTCGCCGCGCCGCTGGCGGATCAGCGACAGGTCGGAGTCGTTGAAGGTGTAGTAGCGGATCAGGTCATCCTGGCTTTCCGGCAACGCAAGCAAGGTGTCGCGCTCCGTAGCCGAGAGAATCGAGCGACGCGGCATGGTTCAGTCGTCCTTGCGAAGGTACTGATAGAGGGTTTCTCGGCTGATGCCGAACTCGCGGGCGAGCTGCGCCTTCGGCTCGCCCGCAGCGGCCCGCTGCCGCAGCGTGATGGCTTGCTCGTCGGAGAGGGCTTTCTTGCGGCCCCGGTAGGCACCGCGCTGCTTGGCCAGGGCGATGCCCTCGCGCTGCCGCTCGCGAATCAGGGCGCGCTCAAACTCGGCAAAGGCCCCCATGACCGACAGCATCAGGTTGGCCATCGGCGAGTCCTCGCCGGTGAACACCAGGCCTTCCTTCAAGAACTCGATGCGCACACCGCGCTGGGTCAGCTTCTGCACCAGGCGGCGCAAATCATCGAGGTTTCGTGCCAGGCGATCCATGCTGTGCACCACCACGGTGTCGCCTTCGCGAACGAAACCGAGCATGGCCTCCAGCTGGGGACGCTGGGTGTCCTTGCCCGAGGCTTTGTCGGTGAACAGCTTGCCGACCTCGACCTGTTCAAGTTGGCGTTCCGGGTTCTGGTCGAAGCTGCTGACCCGGACGTAACCGATGCGTTGTCCCTGCAAGATGCCTCCATGGGCTGGATGGGCGGCAGGGCTTGCGTTGGTTTTTGGTTCCATTGCGCCCGAAGCCTTGAATTTGTCAGGCTGAAATCTATGACCTTGGCAAGCATGTGTCAAAGAATGTGAAAGCGGACTCTATTCTGACGGCGTGATGCGCCTTGCCTGACATCCAGTTTGTCGTTTTCAGAAGACGGCTGCACTGAACGTCAGAAGCCGACTGCACTATAGCAGCGGAGGGGTTGGATCCATCAGGCAACGACGGGCTGCTGCCGGCCATCAGCGGACGCAGGGAGGACTTTCCGCAACCGGCCGTTCGATGCGGCACCGATGGCCTTCGCGCAGGGGTAGTGAATCCGCCAGGATTGACTTGCGCTGCCCTACCTCTCACTAGTGAGGGGCGGCAGCGCATCAAGCGGTGAGCGCACTCCGGCACCGCCAACTTTCAGCACATGCGTGTAAATCATCGTCGTAGAGACGTCGGAATGGCCGAGCAGATCCTGCACGGTTCGAATGTCGTAACCGCTGCGGAGCAAGGCCGTCGCGAACGAGTGGCGGAGGGTGTGCGGTGTGGCGGGCTTCGTGATGCCTGCTTGTTCTACGGCACGTTTGAAGGCGCGCTGAAAGGTCTGGTCATACATGTGATGGCGACGCACGACACCGCTCCGTGGATCGGTCGAATGCGTGTGCTGCGCAAAAACCCAGAACCACGGCCAGGAATGCCCGGCGCGCGGATACTTCCGCTCAAGGGCGTCGGGAAGCGCAACGCCGCTGCGGCCCTCGGCCTGGTCCTTCAGCCACCATGCCCGTGCACGCGACAGCTGCTCGCGCAGGCTGGGTGCCAAGCTCTCGGGTAACATCAAGGCCCGATCCTTGGAGCCCTTGCCCTCCCGCACGATGATCGTGCCGTGATCGAAATCCAGATCCTTGACCCGCAGTTGCAAACCCTCACTGATCCGCATGCCCGTTCCATACAGAAGCTGGGCGAACAAACGATGCTCGCCTTCCAGAAAACCGAGGATGCGAACCACTTCATCCGGGGTCAGCACCACCGGCAAGCGCCGCGACGGCCGAGGTCTTCCGATCTCCTGAAGCCAGGGCAGATCCGTGCACAGCACCTTGCCGTAGAAGAACAGCAAGGCCGCCAATGCCTGACGATGCGTGGAGACCGAAACCTTGCGCTCGTTCGCCAGCCAGGACAGAAATGCCTCGACTTCGCTGCTGCCCAAGGTTGCCGGGTGACGCACACCGTGGAAACGGATGAAGGCACGAACCCAGTGGACATAAGCCTGTTCGGTTCGTAAACTGTAATGCAA
>NZ_MBPN01000052.1 GCF_001695625.1 Pseudomonas defluvii | reverse complement strand
TGCCGTCGATCGCCATCGACGTGACGAAATAGTGGTTCTGTCGGCGGTTATAGATAACCTCCTCGGCGGAGGTGCCTGGGTTCAAGATCTCCCGTGCCTGTGCGCAGATGAACTTGCCGGCCACCGTGAAGCTGAGCCAGTCGCCAAGCTGTATCTGGCCTGCTGCCATGAGTGGTTGCCATGCATCGAGCTCAACCGGTTCGCCCTGGTGCTGCTCGGTTGGCTGTGCAAGAAAGTTGTTTACTTGCTCGGCTTTTTCGTAGGCGCAGTGCTCTTCCAGCAGATCAGCATAGTGCTGAGCCCAGTCACGCGGCACACTGATCATCTTGATGATATTGCTGGCTCGGTTTTCTTTCTGCATGAGGGAACCTCAGGTTAGAGTAAGGCCTACTGTCAGTCGGGAGCGTTTATATGGAGAGTAAGACGTACGTATTCAAAAGTTCGGAAGGAAATTTGGCATGGGCGGTAGTTACTGCCGAAAGCGTTACTTGTTATGTCCCGCAAATGGGTGACTGGTATGAGCAGAAATTTAATTTGCCTGATGGAACGGATTGGGCTGCGGTAGCTAAGGCTTGTTTGCAGCAGTGTCATGTGTGGATTTCTGGCGAAGGCACTGAGTCGTCAATGCTGCCTGGGCAATACCATCCAAGGATTTGGCGCGGGTTATATTCTCCGAACTCAATTTTTGAAGGTTACGATAGGCTTAGTCCACGGGGTGTCTATGGTTCTACATACAACAGCTGCATAGTGGCTTCTGAGAGTCTGTTCGCAGAGGTAAAAGAGCTATTCAGAATTGTCGAGCCATGCGAGCGAAATGCTGGCACCTACGGGCACCGAATCCGTGAATTACTTATTCTGCTGTGCACTGAAATCGAAGCCTGCTGGTCTGGAGTGTTGAAGGCTAATGGTAAGGGTAAGGGTATCGGCAGACTAAGCACTCAAGACTATGTTTGGACATGCGAGCCTCTTCGTCTTAAGGAGTGGAAGGTAAAGTTAAAGGACTATGATGTTTTTCTTGAGCCATTTGTTGAGTGGAGTCCTGAGCGGCCAACGCAATCTATTCCTTGGTATGATGCGTATAACAAGGTGAAGCATGATCGAGAGGGCAGTTTTGAATATGCGAGCATGTTCAGTGTTCTTCAATCTGCTGCGGCTCTACATATCCTACAAGTGGCTCAGTTTGGGCCTGGTATTTTTGACATGCTGCATGGAAATCGCTTTTCAATTTTTGAATTAGTGGGGCTTCCTGAATTTTCGCTAGACGAGATCTATTACGCATACCCTCTAACTAAGGATGGTTTCGTCTCACCTTTAATGTTCGGGTCGCCTAACAAGTAGGTCGCCCTGAAGGGCGATCATTTGGCGTTTACCTCCAGCCACTCGATGATGTCGAGGTAGCCGGCGACGTGGCTGTCAGGTCTTCCGGATGCCGTGCGCTTGAGGTGTTCCACCACTAGCGCCACCCCGTTGGTGGCGGCCAGCGTGCGGTGCATGGCGATCACCGTGGCGATGGCCTCGGCCCGGGCCTGCAAACGCATGTAGTGGTTGATGGGACCGGTGATCGCCGGCAGCGTGATCGGCTGGTTCGCCCGGACCGTCTCCGTGGAGAAGATAGGCGCAGGGGTAGGCTGGCGGGCCCGGTCAAGGGCCTGCTTGGCGAGTGGATGCATGGGGTACCTGCTAGGGTTGGTTAAGCAGTGCAGACATCTCGAAGGATGTCCATTTGTGTGGCGCCATTCGCCCTGGCCTGGTCGAGTCGTTGTCGAGCAAGGGAGGCATATTCTGGGTTCAGCTCGCAGATGACCGATTTCCGGCCTTCCTGCATGGCAACGAGCGCTGTGGTGCCGGCGCCGCCGAAAGGATCGAGCACCATGCCACCGCGCGGGGCGCCGGCCAGGACGCAGGGCCGGATGAGGTCAGGCGGGAAGGTGGCGAAGTGCGCACCTTTAAATCCGTTGGTGGCCACCGTCCAGACGCTGCGCTTGTTCCGGGTGGTGTCGTAGTTGATGTCTTCGCGGCCAGGTCTATGCTGCCCGGTCTGGCCGTGGTCGCCGCCGGAGTACTTCGTCTCCCTGGCAAAGCTGTTGCGCTTGCTGCCCACGGTGCGAGGCTTCGGATCGGCATCATAGCCGTGGCCCCAGCCAACCCCGTTGTTGCGCGGGACAACGTTGCCAGAAACCGTTCGGGTACCGCCGTTCGAGTTGTCGAAGGTCGCGCCATCCACATAGGCGCCGCCCCGGAACGTCGATGCTGATCCCTTGCCTGTCAGATTTGCCGGCTCCCGGATCGCGTCTTGGTCGAAATAGTACTTCGGTGACTTACTAAGTAGAAAAAGGTACTCATGGGCCTTGGTGCATCGGTCGCGCACGCTTTCTGGCATTGGGTTCGGCTTAGCCCAAATGATGTCCTGCCGCAGCAACCAGCCGTCATCCTGCAGGGCAAAGGCCAGACGCCACGGCATGCCCATCAGGTCCTTCGGCTTGAACCCGTCATGGTTGGCTTGCTTCTTCCTCCGAGCGCTGGCGGCAATCTGGCGGGCGCTCAGGCTGGACGAGCCAAGCCCCATGTCATCCCGTCCATGGGCACCCCATGAGCCGGAATAGCTGTCGCCCATGTTCACCCAGATCGTCCCGTCGTCCCGCAGCACGCGGCGCACTTCGCGGAAGACGGCGACCAGGCTGTCGATGAATTCACGCGGGGAGGCCTCCAGGCCGATCTGGCCATCGACGCCGTAGTCGCGCAGCCCGAAGTAGGGCGGGCTGGTGATGCAGGTGTGCACTGATTGATCCGGCAGCGTCCGCATCATCTGGATGCAATCCCCCACCAGGATGCGGTGTTCTGCCATGGAAATCTCCGGTAGGCGCCAGGCGCCCGGCGCGGTGATGGTCAGGCCGCCGACTGGTAAGCCTGGATGGCGAAGTACACGCGGGCGCAGGCCTCGGCGTCGGGGCGGGCGCGGTGAGCGTCGACCAGGTCTTCTCCGGTGAAGAACTTCAGCGCCTCGGAGACGGTTGGCGTCTTGAAGCTGTTCTTGAAGTTAGTGGCCTTCATTGCCTCGGTCGGTGGCAGCTGGCAGATCGGCTTTGACGTGATCGCGGTGCAGAACTTGGCGCCGTCGCGGAAGTCCTCAGCCACCCAGGCATCCTTGAAGCGCTTCAGAGCGATCCGCAGCATGCGAGCGTCGAATGACTCGTTGTGCGCGACCCGCAGCCCCGCGCGGCGCCAGATGCCAAGGAAGCCTTCGACGGCCAGCGCTTCGGGGATCCCGTGCTCGAGCGCGATCTCGTTGGTGATGCCGTGGATTGCCGCGACATCGCTGGGGATGTCCCAGCCATCCGGACGAACCATGGCCTCGAAGCTGTCGACCAGCTCTCCTTCCTGGGTGTAGAGCAGGGCGCAGACATCGACGAGATGTGGCTGGCGCGGATCGTCGCTCGGCAGTTTCCAGTGCGGGAAGCCGGTGGTTTCGGTGTCGAAGACGCAGATCAGTTGAGACATGGCGGTTTTCCTGTAGTCGAAAAGAAGGCGCCCGTAGGCGCCTGTGGGTGTTGCTGTGGGGGCTGGCGGTCAGGCGACCACGTCTTCCAGGGTGGCGACGACCTTGTAACTGTGGTCCAAGGCCGACTCGCCCTCTGCTTCCACCTCGATCACCTTGTCATCGAGCAGGCGCACCAGCAGGGTGGTGACCTGCTCGCTGCTGATGGCCAGGCGGCTCTGCACCCAGTGGGCCTTGAACGGCTTTCCGTTGGCTTTGAGCACGATCAGTTGCTTGGCGTCGTCGTAGTCGAAGTCGCCGAATTCCTTGCTGATCAGGGTTTCGGGGCTTGAGCCTCGATCCTCGTTCACCAGGGCATCAAGCTCCGCCTGGGCAATAACCTCGCGGGCGCCGGTGGAGTTGATGGGAGTTACAACGCCTTCGGCCTCCATCTGCTCGAGCATGCGAGCCGCCCGGTTGTATCCGACCTTCAAGTGGCGCTGGACCGCTGAGATTGACGGTCGACGGGTGTCGCGCACGAAAGTCAGCGCTTCTTCGTAAAGCGGGTCTGGACCCTCGGGCAGTTCCTGATCTTCCTGCTTATCAGACCCATGAATCTTCTCGCTGAACAGGCTTCCTGTCAGGTCGCTTACGTGGAGCGGGAATTCCTTTTGATCGCGATCTGGGGTGATGGCGTCAAGCCCTTCGTCGTAACTGTCTGGAGCCATCACCAACAGACAAAGGTGGCCGGCATGGTCGACAAGGTCGTGCTTCTTCGGATCCTTGCCGTCAACGGTTGCGGTGACCGTCATATGTTTCGCATCAACCTGCACGCGCTTGATATCCACCGGGATGGTGACTACGCCATTGGCTGCAATCGTGCGAATTGCCACTTGGACCGAATCTTTGACGCCGAGCGTTACGCGCTCAATGGTCAGTTGCTGGGTGTTTTCGCTCCAGTCGCGAAAGTTCGGGATCTGATCGATAACCAGATTGACCAGGTCGTGCTCCAGCAGCTCGCCTGCAATTTCAGAAGGAAGGCAGCCGTGCAGCTGTGCGCGCGCAATGATGTCGCGATGTTCCAATTTCATGCGGTATTCCTCAGTACTTGGCGATCTCTTCCAGCTTCTTCTGCTGGTGGACGCTCAGAATGGTGCGCGGGCCGTGGCGCTTGAAGTTGGCCCGCATGTTGGTGATGAATTCTTCTTCCCAAGAGCCGTCTGCGTGGAGCTCAGCGGCGGCAAGCAGGGACGTAAATTCTTCGACTCGGTCGTACAGCTCTTCCACAGTCTGGCTGGCCATGGCAGGTGCTCCTGATCATGCAGCGGCGCGATTGGCTTGCACCGCCTGGATGTGGTTGATCAGCGCGGCACAGATGCGGGGGAAGTCACTGGCGCGGTACAGCTTGGCCGAGCGTTCCTGGGCTACTGCCTCGAAGCCCAGCGAGGTCAGGAAGTCAGCCGTCAGCGTGAAGCCCAGGCGCGTGCTGATATCGCCAAGCTTGATACGCTGGCCGTCGTCGGCTGTTGGCTGAGCTGCCGTGGTTATCGGCGTGGCTGCTGGCTTTGGTTCTGGGCTGTGGATCTGCTCGACCACCGGCTGCGCCTGGACCTGCTCCTGCACGGGTTGCTGCTGAGCAGCCTGTTGCTCTGCCTGCTGACGTTCAAGTTCGGCATCTCGGCGCTGCTGCTCGGCCTGCTGCTCCTGCTCGTGCTCATTGATGCGGACCTTGATCAGCGCCACCAGGTCGTCATTGGCCTTCAGCACCAGGTCCTGGGCATCGTGGAACAGGAACGCGTGGCTGGCCGCCAGTTCGCGCAGGCTGTTTAGGTTCGCCCGGATGCCGTCAGCGATGCGGCTGGCCTCGATCTTGGCCCGGGCGAGTTCGGCATCAGCCGCTTCTTTCAGGCTGTCGATCGTGCGCTTGCCTTTGATGACCCCGGCGAAGTCAGCGTGAACACGCGGCATGCGGATCTTGCCGCCGAGCGTGACGTTGATCTGGTCGATGTGGTCCTGCAAGGCTTTGGCCGCGTCCATGACGATATCGGACCTGATGATGTCCTTGCGGGCCTTGACCAGCTTTTCCAGTTCCAGGCGCTTGCGCCTCGTCTCTGCCACGATGTCATCGATGGCCTTGAACAGCACGTCGATGCTCTCGGTCTGGCTCAAGGCGTGTTCTTTCACAGCCTTAAGCTTGTCCTCGACCTCGCTGCACCACTTCACAGTGGCATCGGCGTCGGCGAAGTCCTTGTCGGTCGAAAACTGGGTGTTGATGTTGCCGATCACGCCCAGAGCATGGGCTTTGAACGCATCCAGGTTACTGGCGATGACCATGCCGGTGACATCGATGCGCAGGGCTGGCAGCTGATCAGGAGCTGCGCCGGTGACCTCGACCTTGGCCTCTTGCACCTCGAAGGCGCCGAGGTCTTCTTCAAACTGGGCCCAGCCGGCCACCAGTTGCTCGCGCCGACCAGCAATTGGCTGGTACGCCATGTGCACGAACTTCTCTGGCGTGCCGTCCGAGCAAACGAAGATCACGCGCTCGGCACCGCTCACCAGCAGCTGCTGCTCCAACTGCCAGTAGTAATGGGGCTCGAGCTCGCCGGCGCGGACCTGCGCAACCAGGCGCTCGTTCCACAGCTTGTGCTCGAAGAGGGTATCGCCCAGCATCGTTGCGCCGTCCATCGATGCCAGCAGGTTGCCGCTGGTACCGACGATGGGGTAGAGCTCTTCGCCGATCATTTCCTCGACCAGTGGCCGGGCCAGTTCCTCGGTGGCGTGGCCACGGTCGAAGATGGCCTGTTGCTGATGGGTGACCTCCGGCACGATGCCGGTTTTCTTCATCGCCAGCAGATCGGTGCGGGTCTGGTACTTCGAGGCGCCCATCATCGCGGGCGCCTCCGAAGCGGTGAAGTAGCTGGAACGGAGGGCGTGCCACTCTGGTGTGCCCTGCTGGACGTTATGCACTTGCATCGGTGTGATCTCCTTCGATGGGGGCCAGCGCGTGGATGCGCTCGATCTGCTCTTGGGTGAGGGTGTATTTGCTGGTGAGGTTCGCCAGCAGGTGATCGGGGCTGGTGCGGTTCGCGGCGATCATCGATCGCCACTTGTCGGCGTTCTCTTCGAGCTTGCTGTCGGGGTAGGCCGGCAGTTGCTTCGGCTCGTCGACCTTGCGGGCGTGTGTTTGGTTGAGCTCGCGCTCG
The DNA here is from genome assembly GCF_001695625.1 of Pseudomonas defluvii. Lineage (GTDB taxonomy): Bacteria > Pseudomonadota > Gammaproteobacteria > Pseudomonadales > Pseudomonadaceae > Aquipseudomonas > Aquipseudomonas defluvii. Next base: position 28,735 of record NZ_MBPN01000052.1, on the reverse strand, counting down.
GTCGGGATGTCCTGTACCTCCTCGGCCACCGCCATGCCGCGCAGCACGTCTGGGAAAACGTCACGCAAAGCAAATGCTCGAGCACGCATCTGGCGCATCCGCTTTGGGTACTGGCTCCAGGGGCCTTGCTTGCCGACCAGGCCAGCGAGCTTGGCGTCGGTCATGCTGAACGTGCGCACCTGCTCTTCCTCACCGCGGCGCTTAACCCGGCAGGTTGCCGTCTCGCCGTCGTCCGTCTCGGTGACGTACTCGCAAAGCGGCGAGCTGCGAGCCAGTGCGATGACCGCGTCACCCCACAGGGCAGGGCGGCCGTTGATGACCGCGATGCTCTGCATGGCCTGCATCGGCTGCAGGCCCAGCTCCATGCCCCACTGAACGGCGACCAGGATGTTGGCCGGCTTGCGCTGGAAGTCCTTGGGGACGATGTCGGAATTGGCCAAGTAGTCGGCGAACTTCAACGCTTCGTCGAGGTTCTGAGGGGCCAGGCTGAAGGTTTGTTTGATCGCAAGATCGTTCATGTCTTGGAGTCCTATCGAGTGACAAGATCAGCCAGTCCGATCAGCAGCAGCCAACCGGACCAGCCAAGAAGGGAAGAGGTGGCGCCGCGCCAGATCAAATGGCGGCGCCGGCGTTGGGCGACGGTCATGCCGCGGCCTTTAGCAGCTTGTTACCTATCTGGCGAAGGCGGGATTTCAGGGTGTTTGCGCGCTGCTTAATGGCTTTGCGCTCGTCCAGCAGGATCGCCATGGAGCGGTATGCGTCGTCTTCATCGAGTGGCTTGTCGTCGAGGATGTACAGAACCTCAACCGCGTACAGCCAACCGTTCCAGCGAAGAACAGCTTCATCGTCCAGCCATTCGCCTTGGTAGAAGCGATCACGGAAAGGCTTCATGTCGATGTAGGCATCCACATCGTTATGCAGGCCGCGGATGGCCTTCGAGTTATCCATCAGCTCGGTGCGGTTCTTGGCGTAGGCCTTAGCCAGTTCGATCAGTCGTTGCTCGCTCATGGCATCCGCACCACGATCATTCCGCGGCGAATCTCGATGCGGGTGTGCGGTGGCAGATCGGCGACCAGAAAAAAGCCCTGAGATTGCAGGGCCTGGGCGAGTTCTTTGCAGGTTCGGGCGATGATGGTTCGGCACTTATTCATAGCGGCGCTCCAGCATGATGTCGCGCTCATCTGAGCGGTAATCGCCGACCGGGAAGTCGTCCAGATCGACGTTGTAGTCAAACTCGCAGGGTTCGGGCTCGTCGTCTGGCGGGTCGAGCCACATGTCGTGGGCGGTCATTGCAGCGCTACCCGTTCTATCCGGCATTGCCGTTGGGTGCGAGCCAGAACGCTGAACCGCGCCATCTCAATGCGCATGTTCAGCAGGTTGTGCTCTTCGTGGCCGATATCGCCGCGAGCCAGGGCGTATGCCGCCATGCCAGCGGCGTAGTTGAGTTCACTTTCGGTAGCCACCAAGTCACCTGGTGGCGTTTCCAGCACCTTGCTGATTCGTTCATCGAACAGCGGGCGGGCGGTCTTGTTGAACATGGTGGTTACCTCGATGTATGCGGGATGCATCGGGGTGTGATCTGGCCGGTGCTGATCTCCGGCTTGCGAACCATGCCGAGGTGAACGGCTTGCGCCTACCTCAATGCCAGTTATTACGACCCAGTACCGCGCGGGCATATGAAACTACTTAGCTGGTATCGATCGTTCGCGGAAACTGTTTGCTTTCAAACCCGCGCATCAGCCTGCGCATTCAGATCACACTCCGATACAGCCTGCGATGGGGAGCAGGGCATCGGGCCGTCTTTCCGGCTGTCAGGGAAATTTGTGTTGCTGGCCTCCGTTACACGCCACGGTTGGCTTGGCTGAACTGCCGAGGATTTCTCGGTGGTTCATCTCGGGGGCTCTGAGAGCCCGACAGCCGACCACGCAAGCATGCTGTCGGCTCTCGTTTATGCGGTGCTCGATGCTGCGCACCCGGGGTGAGGCTTCCCCTGTACCGTTCTGCCCGAGGGCAACGCCATGGCTTGCTGCGGCGCTTGAGGCTAAAGAGCAGTGGCTTTCGCCGTGTTTCGTGTTCATGCGTGTTTCCTGTGATAAATAATCACGCAACGTGTTCGCCGTGTCAAACACGAATCGTGATTAATTTTTCTCGGGACGAAAAAAAGCCCGCTCAGAAGCGGGCTATTGCGATCCGAAATACTATTTGCGGCGGTGCCGAGAAATTCTGTTTTGGTAGAAGTCAGTCATGGGGGAGATCGTGAATACCCCGAAGAAAGCTGCGATGTAGAGCGCGAATTTCAGGATGTCGCGCAGCGCACCTTTTGGCATGCCGTCGAGATGCGATTCTACCCAGTAGAGCAAGACGCCCATTCCAATAAACGTGAGCATCGCCAAGGTTTGTGCGTGGTTGCGCTCAGCTTTTTCGACTTCCCGGTCATGCCTCATCTTCAAAGCCCAGTCATTTTCGTATCGATCACGCGCCCGATGAATCGGCAGTTGCCGTTGATTTCCATAGTCCGATAGTTCGGGTTCAGTGGACGCAAGTACTTTAGGCCTGCGTCCTCAATGTACTGTTTGAAGGTGTGTTCGCCGCTGTCTAGCAGCTTTACCACATAGTACTTTCCGCTGATTCGATCAGATTCTGGACGCACCAGGATCCTAGATCCCTCCGGAAAACTCGGATTTCCCGCGCAGGTCATTGAGTCGCCGCGAACGGTAAGCCAGAAACCATGCTCTCCAGCGTTCTCAGTTGATGCCAGCCATTCCTCAGCGTCGCCAGGATGGAACGCAACAGGCGATTCAGCCCACTCGCCAGCAATTACCCAGCTAATCAAGGGGTACTCCTTTGGTGCCCGCGTAGGCTGCAGTGCCATTTCAACGTTTTGTGTGTCAGCGCGGCCAACCAATATAAGTTCCGGCGCAACGTCCAGTGCCTTGGCAATGGTTTTCACGTCCTCCAGGCTCGGTTCGCGTGCATCGCTTTCGTAGTTGCCCACGCGGGACTGCGACGCCCACCCGCAGACCTTGGCCAGCTTTGCCTGGGAGAAGCCCTTGAGGGTCCGGTAATGCTTGATTCGTGAGCCGAGTGTCTTCATGCCCACAAGTTTAATCACGGAGCGTAATGGGCTGCTTTCACTTATCGTGTTTGAAATAATCACGTTATGTGTTTATCCTGCGATGAGATCCATAGGAGCCACATCCCATGAACCGTATCCGTGAAACCAGAGAGAAGGCCGGTATCCGCCAGTCTGCCCTCTACCGAAAACTAGGCTGGGGTCAGTCGCGAATCGCCAACTATGAAAGCGGTGAACGAACCCCGTCCCTATCTGATGCCCGTCTGATCGTTGCTGCACTGAACGAGTTGGGTGCTTCCTGCGACCTGGCCCTGGTGTTCCCAGAGCCTGATCAATCGTCGGCGGCCTAATCATGACCACGACCGCATTAAGCCAGGAGCAGCTTGTAACGTCTCGCAAGAACATGGCCGTTCTCATGCAGCGGCTTGCATCGGTCGGCAATGGCCCGGTTGCGCTTGCAGTCGGTTGCGACGAGGCAACCATCAGCCGTATGAAGCCGGAGAAGTTCCAGCAGTTCGCCGAGATTCTCGCGGTGCTGGATTTGAAGATCGTTCCGATGGAGATGCGTTGCTTCAACCAGCGCGACATCGAGGCGATCTTCCACCAGGCCAAGCGCTGGATGGAGCACGTCCAGAACGTCGACCAGTTGGAAGAGGGCTGATTAGTGCCTGCCTTCCAGATCAATGACGCAGAGTGGGGCGCCTTGGCCGATGAGCCAGCGGACGTCTTCAAGCTGTACTGCGCCATACGCCGGTTTATGGACTACAGGACGGGCGTGTCTGGTGTTAAGCGTCGGCTCAGCGAACAAATGTTTCGTGAAGAGTTGTATATTGCCCCCACTCGCGGCCGCCATGAGTCTGGTTCCCCTACCAGGCAGAAGGTCCGATCCCTCATTGATCGTCTGATCACCCTCGGTGTCATCACCCCTGTTGGACCTCTTGTTTACCAGCTGCCGAACGCGGACTGGGGTAGTCCGTCCAAACGATCAGCAACCGATGAACAACCAGATCAGCAACCAGATCAGCAACCACCACAAGAACAGCCAGAGGCCACGGATTACGAGGCTTCCAGCGAATCTGAAAATGGATCAGCAACCGGATCAGAATCAGACGAAACGCTGATCAGCAACCTACCTCCGATATCCGGTAAAAGCACTAGTACTGGTAACGCGCGCGGGGCTTTCGCCATGCCGCTGACCGACTGGGAGCCAGAATCCAAATCTTTCAAGGCCTTCGCCTTCGCCAACTCTGTCCCGGTCAACTCACTGACCCCAGAGATTCTGGCCGCTTTCCGAACCTACTGGCACGTCCGCCCCGAGCGTGAGCAGACCCAGGCCCAGTGGGAGCAGCAACTCGTCAGCCATCTGAAACACCAACTTCGCCAGGCACAAGCCGGGGGGTATACCCATGGATCAGCAAAAACCGCAGCAGGCCACCGACCTGCTCGCCAACGTCCACTTTCTGCCGTCGACCGGGTCAAGCGTGCAGGGGAAGAACTCGAACGAGCAGTCCAGGCTGTCGCAGAAGGCGCTGAACAAGCTTTGGCTCAAGATGACGGAGATCTACGGGCACCGCTGGACGGCGAATTTCGGCGAATCAGCTAACCCGGAGCATTCCTGGTCCAAGATCTTGGGCGACCTGAACGGCCAGCAGCTCGCCAACGGGCTGAGTGCCGTATCGGCTGACCCTCAGTACGACTGGCCACCATCCGCCAACGTCTTCCGCTCGCTGTGCATGCAAATGCCCGGCTTCCCAAGCGAAGACCAAGCCTGGACCGAAGCCCTGATTGGAAAGTACACCCATGAAGCCGTGAAGGTCGCAGCCGAAGCTACCGGCCTGTTCGACCTGCGCACCGCCAAGCACAGCGACAAGGCACTGCGCCAGAACTTCGAGCGCAACTACGCCATCGTCCAGCGCCGCGCCCAGAACGCCCAGCCCCTCGACGGCAAGATCCCTATGGGCATCAGTCACGACACCAAGACACCACGCCAGGTGCAGCTCGCAGCATCGCACCAGGAAGCCCGCGACCTGATGGCCGCACAGGGCATACCCAATGATCCCAAGGCTGCACACGCTTTGCTGCTGGCCAAGGTAGGAATCCGGAGAGACAACCATGCATGACCTGAAGCCCGTTTCGTTCCTGGTACCGGGTGAGCCAGTGGGGAAGGGCAGGCCACGCGTCAGCACCATCGCCGGACACGCTCGCATGTACACACCAGCCAAGACCGCCAACTACGAAGGCCTGATCGCTACCAGCGGCAGCAACGCCATGGCAGGTCGTGAACTGCTGCAAGGCCCGGTCATGGTCGAGATCCGCGTCAATCTCTCGGTACCGAAGTCCTGGAGCAAGAAAAAACAGGCCGCTGCGCTTGCTGGTGACGTCATGCCCACCAAGAAACCCGACTTCGACAACGTACTCAAAGCCATCTGTGACGGCCTCAACGGCGTGGTGTGGAAGGACGACGTGCAGGTTGTCGACGTGTTCGCCCGCAAGCGCTTCGGCGATACACCAGGTGTGCAGGTACGCATCGTTCCGCTTGAGGGGGCTGCATCATGAGCAAGAGCATCCATGGACCAACCTGGTATTGCCGTGGGTTCGGCAACGACGGATTTGTCTTCGTCGGTGTCGACCAGATGTTGCCCAGCGGCACGATGGTCGGGATTCGCCATGCCGTTCACCCGTTCATGTTCGATAACGCCAAAGATCCTCGCGCCATGTTCTTGGCAGTGATCAAAGAATTGACCGAGGCAATGGAGCGGGCGAGCGCTCAACCGGTGTCTGCCTCGCGCGCGCACGCGTTTGGAACGGGTCAGGGTGACCAGTATGAAGCCGCCTGCGCCTGAGCAAATGGCCCTGTTTGCGCAGCCTGAGCCCGTTCGTGCGGCTTTGGCTGCGCGCCCGCTTGTACTGCACTCGCCGCCACCATCGCGGCCAGGCCCGAAGCGCATCGATTGGTTCAGGGTCATCACCATGGTGTTGCGGGGTGGTTACTCGATCCAGTCGGCTGCGGATGCCATCGATGTTGCCCGTACCACGCTGATCGGATGGAAGCAGGGTGCAGAGCCGCGTTACAGCGAAGGCGAACGCTTGGTGCTGCTCTGGTGCCAGATTACCGAGCAAGACCGCTCAAAGCTGCCCATGGTCGCCGTCGGTGACTGGTGGGCGTACCACGCGAAATAGTCGGGATTCCGACAGCCCACCGCCCTGATTCTCCGTGTCATCGATGCCCCGCCACCGTGCGGGTTTTTTTTTGACCCTGGAGGCAACCCATGAACGCCCCAGTCAGGAGCAAGCACATGGCGAATCAGGCACCGGAAGGGATTGCGGAAGTGGTGGGCGCGTCCGTCGCAAACAAAGGGATGATGGTCGGCGCCGCCACCGGTTTTGTTGGCTGGCTGTCCCAGGTCAACTGGATCGGTATTGCTGGTGTCCTGGTCGCAGTGTTCGGCCTGCTGGTCAATGCGTACTTCCAGGCTCGCCGAGACCGCCGAGAGGCCGCCGAGAGCGAGGCACGCATCCAATCAATCCGCGAGCAGTGCCAGCGATGAGCGCCCGCAACCGCATAGCGGTAGGCCTGCTGACCATGAGCCTTGCCGGCATTGGCGCTTGGAAGGCTAACGAGGGTTACACCAGCAACGCCATCATTCCCACCAAGGGCGACGTTCCCACCATCGGCCACGGCTCGACGCGGTATGAGGACGGCACCCACGTCAGGATGGGCGACACCATTACCCCGGCCCGGGCAGACGTGCTTGCGCGCAACCTTATCCGTCAGGACGAAAAGCAGTTCGCGGCCTCGATCCCGGGCGTGAAGCTGTACCAGGAAGAGTTCGACCTGTACATGGACTTTGTGGGCCAGTACGGCATGGGCAACTGGCGCACTGGATCACCGCGCCGGTACCTGCTGGAGGGTAACTACGTCGGGGCCTGCGAAGCGCTGCTGCTGTACCGGTATGCCGCCGGCTTCGACTGCTCGACACCCGGCAACAAGCGCTGTCCGGGCGTCTGGAAACGCCAGCTCGAGCGCAACGCCAAGTGCAAGGCGGTGCAGTGATGGTCCGCTATCTCATCGCTGGGCTTTCTCTGGCGTTGATTCTGGCGCTTTGGCGCCTAGACCATACCGACACCAGCTTAAGCACCGCTACGCAGCGTGTGCGAGAGCTGGAGAACGCAAACGAATCCCGCAAGAACACCCAGCGCTTACTGACCCAGCTCGACACCGAACATACCCAGGAGCGTGAACGTGCCAATCAGACCAATGCCAACCTTCGTGCTGCTGTCGCTGCTGGCGAACACCGGCTGTCAGTCCTCGCCAAGTGCCCCGCAAGAGGATCAACAGGCGCCAGCAGCCTGGACCATGATCAAGCGCGAGCCGAACTTGACCCAGCGGCTGCTGAACGAATTGTCCGAATCACCAACGACGGCGACGACGCCATCCGCCAACTGACCGCCTTGCAGGACTACGTCCGGACTGCGTGCCCCGCCAAATAGTCGGGATCCCGACACCTCTCCACCATGATGCTGGGCCTCGTTGATCCCTACCAATCACCGAGGCTCACCCCATGCCAGCCCCCGATAGCCTGATCGTCCAGACCCCGGGCGAACCAGTAACCACCACCGCGCAAGCCGTTGATCCAGCAGCATCGACGACTACCAGTACTGAGTCGCAGCCACCCGTAACCCCTACCTACACCGCCAAACACAACGGTGGCGGTCGCTGGAAGATCTGGTACACGCCAATCGAAGGCCAGGCCGACTGGTTTAGCGACTTCGTTGCCATCGGCGACGGCGCCAAGGAACAGGCCGAAGCCGAGGCCCAGCGTCTGAACGATGGCGGTGAACCCCTGGTCATCGATGCGCGCCGCGACTCCGACCGCGCAACCCTGGAGCAGCGCCAACCTACCACCGCGCAAGCCGTCGATCCAACCACCATCAAGCAGGCTGTCATGACCAGCGAGGGCTGGCTGTGTCCTGAGCCGGCTGCGAAGGAGTAAGGCCATGTGCGGCGGAAGCAAGCCCGAGAAACCCAAGGTCGTCCAGACCGAAGACCCAGCTGTCACCGCCCAAAAAGCGGCTGATGTGGCTGCCCAGAAGGCCAACCAAGAAACCGCTGTGCGGCGTAAGCGCAAGTCCGAAAGCAGCCTGCTGTCGTCCGGTGGCGCCGCAGGCACCGTCATCGAGCAAGGAAAGAGAACCCTCGGATCATGAATGCCGACCAGATCTGCAAGACCCTGAGCACGCTCAAGTCGCTGCGCAGCCCGCATGAGCAGGTCTGGCGCGACTGCTACGACCACACCTACCCGATCCGGGGGAACGGTTTCTACTGCGAGATGATGAGCGCACAGGAAGCCCTGAACCGCAAAGCGCGGATCTTCGACGGCACCACCACCGACGCGGCACGCATCCTGTCGTCGTCGGTGCAGTCCGGCCTGACGCCGGCAAACAGCATCTGGTTCGGCATGGACGTCGGCCAAGAGAGCGAGGATGAACGTCGCTGGCTGGACGACTCGTCCGACATCATCTGGCAGAACATTCACGCATCCAACTTCGACGCGGCAGCCTTTGAGGGGCTGCTCGACGTCGTTTGCGCCGGCTGGTTCGCGCTGTACATCGATTCTGACCGGGAGCGGGGTGGTTTCACGTTCGACCTCTGGCCCATCGCCAGCGTGTTCTGCTCAGCGTCCAAGGCAGGCGGCAAGATCGATACCGTCTATCGCACCTACAAGCTCACCGCCGAACAGGCCGTCAATGAGTTCGGGGAAGAGAACCTCAGCGAGCCAACGCGCAATCTGGCCAAGACCAAGCCCCAAGAGTTGGTTGAGTTCGTGCACGCGGTCTACCCGCGCAGCACCTACATGGTCGGCGCCCGCTTGGCCAAGAACATGCCGATCGCTTCCTGCAAGGTGGAGGTTGCTGCAAAGAAGGTCGTGACAGAGTCGGGCTATCACGAAATGCCGGTCGTTGTGCCGCGCTGGATGATGATCCCCGACAGCGTGTATGCCACTGGCCCTGTGGCCGATGCGCTTCCGGACGCTCGCACCCTCAACGAGATGGTGCGCATGGACTTGGCTGCGGCTGACCTGGCTATCGCTGGCATGTGGATCGCGGAAGACGACGGGGTGCTCAACCCGAAGACCGTGCGTGTAGGCCCGCGCAAGATCATCGTGGCCAACTCCGTCGACAGCATGAAACCCCTGCAAAGCGGGTCCAACTTCCAGTACGCAGACGCCCGTATCAGCAGGTTGCAGGCCGCCATCCGCAAGACCCTGATGGCTGATCAGCTCCAGGCGCAAGACGGCCCGGCCATGACGGCGACCGAAGTGCATGTGCGGGTGAATTTGATCCGCCAGCTACTGGGCCCGGTCTATGGCCGCCTGCAGACCGAGTACCTGCAACCCCTGATCGAGCGCTGCTTTGGCATCGCCTACCGGGCCGGGATCCTCGGGCAGGCGCCGGAAACGCTGGCAGGTCGCAACTTCACCGTGCGTTACCTGAGTCCGCTGGCCCGTTCTCAGAAGCTGGAAGAGGTCACGGCCATCGACCAGTTCGTGCAAGGAGCACTGGTCGTCGCTCAGGCCGATCCAACCGTTATGGACAACATCGACCTGGACGAGGCCCAGCGCTTCAAGGGCGAAGCTTTGGGCGTGCCATCGGCTGTCATCCGCAGCAAGGCCGACCGCGACAAGCTGCGGGAGGACCGCGCCCAAGCCCAGCAGGCGGCCATGGAGCAGCAACAGCAGATGGCAATGCAGCAGATGGCTGGTGAGGCCGCACTCAAGCAAGCACCAGGAGCAGCAGCGTGACCCCTGAGCAAATCGACGACATGTTCAAGCGGGTATTCGAGCAGCACGCCGAGGGTGTGCTTGTGCTCGAGCACCTGATTCAGCGTTTCAGCAGAAACGCCGTAACTGTGGGCGGCATCGATGCCGTTCTCAAAACTTACCTGCAGGCCGGCCACCGTGAGGTGCTCGACCACATCCTGCTCCGCATCAACCGAGCAAACGGGGTCAGCGACCCCAACAACGTAGAGGAATGACATGAACTGGTTCATCCACAACCGCCTGGGTCACTTCCTGCAGAACGCAGTGTCCGAGGGCGGCGACCCAAGTGGCGGCGCCCCTGCGGCGACATCAGCAGCACCTGCAGCTCCAGCACCTGGCTCTGTCTTAGGTAATGCAGCCCCAAATGACTGGCTTCCCGAGAAGTACCGCACCAACAAGGAGGATGGCAGCCTTGATCTTGAAGCATCGTCGCGGAAGGTTGCCGACGCCTACCGGAGCCTCGAAACCCGCTTGGGCTCGGGTGATGTGGCGCCGAAGACCGTCGATGAATACAACGTCAAGCTGGAAGGGGTCGAGGGCTTCAACTGGGAAGAGTTCAAGGCCGACGAGGGTACGCAGTCGTTCCTGAAGGGTGCCCACGCCAAGGGCCTGACGAACGACCAGGTGTCGTATGTGATCGGCGAATACCTGAAGGCTGCCCCCGGCCTCGTCGAGGGTGGCGCTCAGCTGACCGCTCAAGACTGCACCGCAGCGCTCAAATCCGTCTGGACCGATGACCAGGCCATGCAGACCAACGTGCGTGCCTCCTATCGTGCAGCCGAGGCCTTCGCCAGTGCAGAAGGCCAACCGGGCAGCTTTCAGAACCTGATGGCCAAGTACGGGAACGACCCGGACTTCATTGCTTTCACGGCCAACATCGGCAAGGAGCTGAACGAAGACACGCCAATCAACGGTGGCGCGGTGAATGAGGCCGACTTCAACGTTAAGACCAGTGAGCTGCGCGAGCAGTTGGCGAAGATGCCGGCGCACGATCCGAAGCGCGCCGCCATCAAGCAACAGTTGGATGCCATGTACGAGCAACGCTACAGCAAGAACAAATCCCGCCTCGGCTGAGCCTTCAGCGCAAATAGTCGGGAAACCGACACCCTCCATGCACAAACATCGCAGGCATCCCAGCAATGGGCCGGCCTGCGGTGGCACGCAGATACCCGGCAAGCCCCAGGCGAAGCAATGCCGATGCACGCCAGGATTTCAGGCCCACCCAAGCGGTGGACACCCTGCAGGCAACCCCACTATCTGCATTGGAGTGCATCGTATGTCACAGCAAATCACCGAGGCGTTTGTTCAGCAGTTTGCTGACAACTTCCGCCACCTGGCTCAGCAGATGCAATCGCGCTTCGAGCCGCACGTAACCATCGAGCCGAATATCGTCGGGATGTCCAAGTCGGTTAACCGCCTGGGCCAGCGCACCGCGAACCGCCGCACCCAGCGCCATGCTGATACCCCAATCAACGATCAACCGCACAGCACCCGCTTTGTCGACCTGTTCGACTGGGATGACGGCGACATGATCGATGACCAGGACAAGATCCGCATGCTGGTTGACCCGACGTCCGAATACGTCAAGGCAATGATTGCTTCGCTGAACCGTGCCAAGGATGACGTGGTTATTGCCTCGATGGGCGGCAACTCCCGGGCCACTACCGGCAACATCATCTTGCCGTCCACCCAGAAAATCGTTGTCGGTGGTACTGGTCTGACCAAGGCCAAGATCATCCAGGCCCGCAAGATGTTCCGTAAAAACGAAGCGGACAATCACAACGGCGAAGAACTCTTCATCACCTATTCCGCGCAGGCCGCCGCCGACATCCTGGCTGACCCAACTTTGACCAGCGCCGACTACATGGCTGGCAAGTTCCTTCAGGAAGGTGATGTTGAAGGTAAATGGATGGGCTTCAACTGGATTCCCAGCGAGCGCACCCCTTACGACGGCGCAACCCGTCGGCTGTACGCCTGGGCCAAGTCCGGCGTAACTCTGGGTAAGGGCGCCGACATCACCACCGAGGTGGGCAAGGATCCAGGCAAGGGCTTCAACGTCCGCATCTACGCCAAAATGTCCATCGGCGCCGTCCGGGTCGAGGAAGAAAAGGTCGTGGAAATCGCAGTAACCGAGGCCGCGTAAGCGGCTTTGGCCTTTACCTCTTCCCAGATTTAGGAGCCAAACCATGGCAACCGTAAACGCATCCGTCGCCGCCGCCCGTGCTGCGCTTCCTCAACAGTTGGTGAAACCGAACCTGCAGGGCGCAGATATCCAGATTCTGGTCAGTACCTTCACCGTTCCGGCTGGTGGCCTGGCCATCGGCGACAAGATCTCGTGGGGCTTTCTGCCGTTCGGTGCACGCCTCATGCCCGGTACCAAGCTGTATTTCGCAGCCGGTGCCGCGTCTTCCACCCTCAACCTGGGTGATCCGGTGTCGCAGGCTCGCTATCTGGCTGCCACCTCAGTGGCTGCTGCTGGTAACGCTGTGGCCGAGGCCCAGTTTGCTAACGGTGCACTGTTCGAGGTCAGCGTTGCTCAGCAGGGCTTGCCCACCGATCAAAGTGAACTGCTTTCCACGGTGGCTGGTGCAGCCCTTCAGGCTGGCCAGGTCATCACCTTGGTAGCGCAGTACGCCGGCCAGAACTAACCGCGCTGCCACGGATGGCGAACCACCTTTCCGGGGCCTTGTGCCCCGGTCTTTTTATCCGGAGACACAAAGTATGACGATGGCTACCGGCGTTTCAATTTGCTCCAACGCGCTGTTGATGCTCGGTGCTCAGACCATCAACGACTTTGCCGACCAGGTGAACCTGGACCGGGCGAAGCTCTGCGCAAACCTCTATCCCTCGCAGCGCGACACCATGCTGCGTGCCCATCCTTGGAACTGCTGTATCAAGCGTATCGTGCTGGCGCCTGACGCAGTTGCCCCAGCATTTGGCTACTCCCACGCCTTTGAGCTGCCTGCCGACTGCCTGCGCGTGCTTGAGGTCGGTACCGGTGGGATGCAGATCGATTACTTGGTGGAAGGTCGATCCATTCAGGCCGATACAACCGTGCTGGAGCTGCGCTATGTCTTCCGCAATGAAGTGGAGAGCTCTTGGGACTCACACCTGATTGATCTGATGACCGTCGCTATGGCCGCTGTTTTGGCCTATCCGATCACGCAGTCGACATCGGAGCGTGACTCCCGTGAGATGAAACTGGAGCGGGCGCTGAAAATTGCCAAGGCAGTGGATGGCCAGGAAGACCCACCCCAGACGTTGGGCGATGAACGCCTCTTGGCTGCTCGACTTGGGGCAGGGCGCTGATGGCCAGGTTCACACTGATCCAGACCAATTTCACTGCTGGTGAGATTTCCCCGCGGATGTATGGTCGTGTCGATATCGCTCGGTACCAGAACGGCGCCATGACCATGGAGAATGCGTGGCCAGTTGTGCACGGTGGGGCGATGCGCCGATATGGCACGCTGCATTGCGCTGCGGCCAAGTTCCACGACAAAAAGGCAATCCTGATCCCTTACGTGTTCAACACTGAGCAGGCCTACATGGTCGAGTTCGGTGACCTGTACGTGCGACTTTTCTACCCTAATGGCGACCCAATCGAGAGCGCTCCGGGCGTTCCGCTTGAACTGGTCAGTCCATACACACAGGACATGCTTGCTCAGCTGGAATACGTGCAGGGCGCTGACACCATGTTTCTGTTCCACCCCATGGTGCCAATCCATCGCCTACGTCGGGTCACCAATACTGCATGGACTCTGGCCCCGGCGCCGTTCGTTACGACACCGTTTGCTGAGGCCGGCATTAAGTTCAGCACGTCCGCGACCATTTCCGATGCCTCTGTAGGCACAGGGCGCACGTTCACCTCTTCGGCCGGCGCCTTCCTGGCGTCTGATGTTGGTCGGCAAATTGCCGCTGGCGGAGGAATTGCCGAGGTGACCACAGTCACCAGCGCCACAGTGGCCACCGTTGAGGTGGTCGTTGCGTTCGCGGGCACTGCGATTGCCAACTGGGAGTTGAGCTTGTCGCCACAGACCAGCAATACGCCAAGCGCAAAAGATCCTGTGGGTAAGGCCATCACTATGACGCTCAGTGCCGCAGGCTGGCGTCCTACGGATGTGGGCAAGTACGTCAAGATCAATGAGGGGCTTGTCCAGATCACGGCGTACACAAGCTCAACTATCGTCAAAGGCATCATCAAAGCTGCGCTCACATCTGCAGTAGCATCCACGGCTAACGCGTGGTCGCTCGAATCGCCAGTTTGGGATGCGGTGAATGGGTATCCAGCTACCGGTACGTTGTACGAGCAGCGCCTAGCCTGCGCGGGATCGCCGAACTATCCCCAAACCGTATGGCTCAGCCGTACCGGCGAGTACCTGAATTTCGAGCTGGGCACCAAGGACGACGATGCAATGTCGTTCACTGTCGCTTCCGACCAGATCAACCCAGTCTCCCACTTGGCTCAGGTCAAGGTCTTGATCGCGCTTACCTACGGCGGTGAGTTCAGTTTGACCGGTGGCGTCGAAAAGCCCATCACACCGACCAACATCCAGGTAAAAAACCAGTCGGTGTACGGTTGCAACAAGGTGCGGCCTGTACGGATCGGCAACGAGCTGTATTTCGTCCAGCGCTCCAATCGAAAGCTGCGGGCTATGGCCTACAAGTACGATTCCGACGCGTATGGCTCGCCGGATATGTCCGTGCTGTCCGAGCACGCTACGAAGTCGGGCATCGTCTCGATGGCCTATCAGCAAGAGCAGGAGTCGATTCTGTTTATGGCCCGCGCTGACGGTGTGATGGCGACCATGACAGTCGACCGTGACCAGGATGTGGTCGGCTGGGCCCGCCAGATCACTGATGGTGCTTTCGAGTCGGTTGCTTCGATTCCCACCGAGGACGGGGATCAAGTGTTCGCGGTTGTGCGCCGCACCATCAACGGCCAGAACGTACGCTACATCGAGCGCTTCACTGATGGCTGTCAGGTTGATTGCGGCATCTTCGGCGCCAGCGAAGCCGGAAAGTCGGTCTGGTCCGGCCTGAATCATCTGGAAGGCAAGACCCTCGACATCGTCGCGGACGGTGTTGTCATGCAACAGCAGGTCGTCACTGGCGGCCAGATCACTCTCCCGAGAGCGGCCTTCAACATTCAGGCTGGTTTGCCGTTCACCACCCGCATCAAAACATTGACGCCTGAGGTTCAGGGCGGCACCGGCAGCGCCCAGGGCAACAGCATGCGCGTGGGTGAGATCACTTTGCGGTTTCTGGAAACCACCGGCTGCAAGGTAAACGGCCAAACCATCGCATTTCGCAACCTTGGTGTCGGTGTCTTGGACAAGCCAGCGCCATTGTTCACCGGGGATCATCGACTGGAGAACCTGGGCTGGGAGCGCGGTAAGGCCTCGGTCGAAATTGTCCAAGACCAGCCGCTGCCGTTCCACCTGCTCTGCGTCATCAAGAAAATCACAATCAACGACTGAGGTGCCCAATGATTCGGCCCGCAACCCATGATGATGTTCCACGCTTGGTTGAGCTTGGCACCCTGTTGCACGAAACCAGCTGCTATTCCGAGGCGGGCTATTCCGCCGAGAAGGTCGAAAAGCACCTCCGTGCCCTGATCGACGGTTTAGGCGTTGTGTTCGCTGCTGAAGTTGACGGCAAGGTTGTTGGCGGTTTCGCCGGTGCTGTTGCTGAGCAGTGGTTCAGCAATGACCTGATTGCCTACGACTATTCCGTGTTTATCGAACCAGGGCGGCGACAAGGGATCCTTGCATCCCGCCTGATCCTAACCTTCAAGGAGTGGGCCAGGATCAAGGGCGCCAAGCAGATTCATATGGGCATCACCACTGCCATGAACGTCGAAGGTACGGCGCGACTGTATCGCCACCTTGGCTTTCGTGAAGCTGGCCCACTTTTCAAGATGGAGATCTAACCATGGGTGTTGAAGTTGCTCTGGTCACTGCGCTGGTGGCAGGTACAGCAATGTCGGCTTACTCATCGGTCCAGCAAGGCAGGCAGGCCAAGCTAACCGCCGATGCTCAATCAGATCAGGCCCAAATCGATGCAGACAACGCAGCCAGCGCTGCTGTCGTGCAGGCCGACCGCATCAGGAAAATGGCACGCATCCAGGCAGGTGAGGCTAATGCCGCACTTGCGGCTTCTGGTGTTGAGGTTGGTGCCGGTACCGCCGTAAACATCAACGAAGAGATCTACAAGAACGCGGAAGAAGATGCCGCGATGACTATCTTCAACGGCGAAAACCAGCGGAAGCGCGGCTATGTCGATGCCAGCAACATATCGTTGGCTGGGAGGCAGGCCCAGTCGTCGGCCAACATGCAAGCTGCAGGTACGGTCCTCGGTGGTACTGCTCAGGGGTTCATGGGGTATTCCAACTGGAAGGCCTCTGCGGGCAGCAACGGTAAGGCTGCTGGTGTAGGAGGGAATGGTTGATGAGGATTCCAACGGGGCCAGGTATTTCCCGTGTACTCCCTGAGGCTCAGCAGAACAGGGTGATAACCGGTGATGCCAGCGGTCAGGGTCGAGGCCTCCAGCAGGCCGGTAATGCAGTCCAGAACGTCGCATTGACTGTGATGGATCAGCAGACCAGGGAGAACAAAGCCCTTGCCAGGGTTAAGGCCAACAACGCTCTGCTCGAGCATAAAACCCAAATCTCAACCATAACCACCGATTTGGCTGAGCAGGTGAGGCTGGGAAAAATCACCTACGACAAACTTGAAGAAGCCTATGCGGGTGCTGTTTCCAAGCTTGACCCGATCACCAGTCCTGGCTTGGACGAGGCAGAGCAAGAAGGGCTTGGAATTTCGGCCAAGCACTTCCAGATCCAGGGATTGGACACCATCAGGAACCTGTCCATTGCCGCTCGCAAGGATGCTGCGCAGGGCGATCTGGCTATACGCATGGACATGCTGGGCAAGGATGCAGCCATGCCCGGCGCAAACATCGATCAGATCAACGCCCGCATGGATGCCGAAGACATCGACATCGCCGGGCGTCTGGCCTATGGCGAAATGTGGACCTCCAAGAAACAGGAGTTCAAGGACTCCAATTGGACTACCCATGCCACCCAGCGGGTGGTTGCTGCACGTGATGGGCTCGGCAACCTTCAGCAGATCGAGCACGACCTGACTGCCGAAGATGGGTTCTACGCCAAGAAGCTTGATCCTGAGAAACGCAACAAGTTGCTGAACACTGTCACCGGTCGCATCTACCAGGTGAAGGAACACAACCAGCGCCAGGCTGAAATGCGTGAAATGAAGGCAGAGCGCATCCTGACCCAGATGGACAGGCAGGCCGCCACGGGCATTCCACCTTCGCCAGCAGAGCAGCAGCGCTGGCAGGCTGGCCTGTCTGGTACCTCGGCTGCTGGCGAGTACAAAACCCGCATTGCAGAGATGAACCAGGTACAGCAGGTTTTACGCCTGCCGATCCTGGAGCAGCAGCAGTACCTGGATAAACAGCGCCAGCAACTGGCGACCAACGGCGGGAGTGTCGCCCAAGTCACCAACCTCAATCGCTTGCAGTCAGCCATCGAAAGCAACGTCAAGTTGATGAAGGAAGATCCATTGACCTTCAACTCTATGCGTACCGGTGCCGACGTCGAGCCGCTGGATATCAGCGGTATCAGCACGCCAGAAGGTCAGCAGCGCTTAGTCGAGCAGTTGGGCGGGCGCTACGACACTGTTAACGCAATGCGTAAGGCCTATGGCCCAGAGGTTGCCAGGGTACCTCTGAAGGAGGGTGAGCAGACCATGCTGAAAGCAGCTCTACTCCAGGCCGACGACAACACCAAGCTGCAGATCTTTGGTGCCTTGGCCAAAGCAGCCCCTACAGGCGCCGACTTTGCTGCAACGGCCAAGTCGCTGGCGGCAGATCAACCGGTCACCGTTCTGGCCGGCATGGCGCAGTTCCGTGGGCTCAAAGGAGCCGACGGTACCGACGTGCCCAAGATGCTGCTACTCGGTCAGAAGGTTCTGGCGGATAAGTCCACGCCTCAGCCCAAGGAAGACATGCTCCGCGCCGCATTCGACGAGCATGTCGGCAACTTACTACAACCAGGTACACAGCAGCGGGAGCAGGCTTACCAAGGCTTCAAAGCGCTGTACGTGGGTACCGCTACGTCGAAGGGCTTGAGCTATGAAGCGGGAGATGACCTCGATAGCAAGACGGCCCAGGCTGCTGTCGACATGATCACTGGTGGCATTGCAGAGCGTGCTGGCGCCAAGGTCGTGAAGCCCTACGGCATGTCCGACAGCAACTTCGGCAAGATCGTGGACATCGAACTGGAAGGCCTGGCCAAGCGTACTGAGTTTCCCATCGGCCAGCTGGAGGACATGCCTATGTCGCCGGTACCGGGCAAGGAGGGCGCTTACTACCTGCTGAACGCGGGTCGTATTCAGGTAGACCCGAAGACCAATGAACCGATGATCGTTAACGTGGGGGTAGCTAAGTGAGCTGGCTTGATGGAATGGTCGACGAGGGTGAGGTAGCGAGCCAAGAGCAGCGCCTGGACAGAACTACCGAACGACTTGAGCCAGGCGCCTTTACGGGCGCTCTTGACGTTATCGGCCCTGGCCTATTGCGTGGTGGGCTTGAGGCAAGCTCGGCGGTCGAGTCCGGTTTCAGCTCGCTCTGGCAGACTGGTTTGGATACGGCAGCCAGCGTGTTGCTGCCTGAACCGAAGTTCGGTGGTACCCCGGATGTCACCAGCGCCGAGCGATCGAGCCAGGAAACGCTGGGGAAGGGCACCGCCCAAGAGGTCATGGAGCTGCGCCCTGATCCTGCTGAAGTCGGTGTTGTCGGTCAGATCCTGGGCGAGGCCGCAGCCGTCCTGCCGCGTACTGTCGCCGGTACCGTAATGGGTGGTGTTGTTGGTGGCGCTGTCGCAGCTGGTGCGCCTGCAGGTTATAGCAGCAAGCAGGTCGCCATGGCTGAAGGGATCGACGAGGGAACCGCAACCCTCAAGGGCTTGATCGATGCCGGTACCGTGGGGGTGGGTGCGATCTTGCCTGCCGCCCGGTTTGTCGGCCCGGTACTGGGAGATGCGGCAATTGCCGTAGGCGCGAACATTGGATTGGGAATGGCGGGCCGTGGTGCTACCGCTGCCATCCTAGAGAGCGGCGGCTACACAGCGCAGGCCGCGCAGTACAAGGTTATGGACGGTACTGCGCTGGCCACCGACGCTATTCTCGGGGCTGCATTCTTTGGCATCGGTCGTGCCGGTATGCGCCGACCCACCACCGAGCAGGTAGATGCTGCTCTTGCCGAGCGAACCACCCAGCACTTCGACGTAGATACTGCACCAGGTGCGCCGATCAATCCCCGGTCGGCCGTCGCTCACCAAGAAGCGCTACGCACGGCTATCAGTCAGATCAGCCGTGGCGAACCAGTGGTATTGCCCGATAGCATCCACGCTGCTGAGTTTCTGCGCGGTACTGATGAGCCAAGGCCGGTGGCGCCTACCCGCGAGCAGGCGCTGGAAACTGCCCGCCAGGAACTGGAGCCCGTCGCCCGCCAGGAACTGGAGGCAGAGGCGGCCGGCGCACTGCCGAACGTGGCCGATGTTCGCGCTGAGCTGGCCGGTGTGCAGCGCTCGCTGGATGGCCTGGACGCCACCTTCCGCGACCGCGCCAAGGAATTCCAACAGCAGGGCCAGAGCCGCAAGCGTGCAGAGGCCTCGGCCAAGCAGGCGCTCGAGCAGGAGCGGCAGCAGCTGACGGAGCGTGTCACGACCCTGGAGGATTCGCTGCAGGGCAACAGGACTGCCGAGCTTGCCCGGGGTGAGCTGGCAGCCATCCAGCGCGGTGAGATCCCGCGGCGCCTGCAGGAGCGCATGGAGTCGCGGGCCGACGATATCGCCAAAGGGTTCGAGCCGAAGCCGCTGGCCACCGGCGTGGCCGAGGGCAACCGGGTCAATATCGCCCAGGTCGCGCGACAGGAAATCGCCCGGCTGATGGCTGAGCAGGATGCCTTGCAGCCTCGTCCGGAGCCTGTGGCGCTGGATATCGGTGCACCGAAACGTGCAACACCTGCGCAACAGCCTGCAACGCCAGAGGCGAAACCTGCATCAAATCAGGCGAAACCCGCAACACCAGGCGCTGAAACTGCATCGCAACCGGCAAAAGATGCAACAGACCTTGCAGGCCCCAGCCAGATCGATACCGATCCCACCATCCAACTGGCTAATGAGGTTCTGGCACGCATGGATGATATGCACTTGGCCACGGGAGCGATGGATGCTGACGGCAAGCCGGTGACCATTTCCGCGCGTGAACTACTGGCCCAGGCAGATTCCGATATCCGTGCCGCCCAACAGGATGCCCGAGGGTTTGCTGCTGCTACCGCTTGTTTCCTGCAGCGAGGTTTTTAATACAAGGCTGGGCACTGGAATTGGGTAAATCCATCCATTTCCAGTTCCCTGTTGTAGGCGGAGCCGAGCACGTAGAGAGAGCGAGTACCCTGCTTATCCGCAATGAACCCTTTGCAGTCATAGCCGCAGGTGATGTTGGTGGTGAAGCAAATGTTCTGAAGGCTGAACTTGTACAAATTGTTCGGAAAGGTCAGGCAATCGTATTTTCCAAAGGCTGGGCAGGAAACTTTCTCTATGTCCCCAGATAGTAAAACCGTCGACCCTTCTAGACTTTTCATCTCGCCGAACGACCACGCCGATTGTGAGATGGCGATGAAAAGGAAAGGTAAAAAAGCCTTACGCAACATAGAAGGATCGTCCTTGAAATAGTCGGGAAACCGACTCTATCACCGCCATAGGCTTGCTCCTATCCCCCAAGGAGCAAGCCCATGCGCCCCGAATGTATCCAGGCCGTCACCCAGGCGATTGGTCGATCCCTTACCCAAGCTGAAATCCAAGGCATTGAAAACCGCGTTCGCCGGAACATGAAGCAATTGGCGCAGACCGATCCTGCCTGGCAGTCCAAGACAGCCGCTGACCGCCTGAATGAAGCTGCCACCAAATCCGCCAAAGACCTGGTTGCGGAAGCCGACCTCAAGAAGAAGCGCGTTGCGCTGACGATCCTGGCTCACGACCGCATCGAGAGCTATATGAAGCGCTTCCCTGGCCAGCCGCTCGAAGGGCTCGACCGGTTGTTGGCGTTCTCCAGTGACGGCAAGAGCGGTATCCAGTCCATTGAGTCAGCCACCCGCGCAATCCGTGACGACGCATTGAGCAACATGCTTGATGTTATCGATGTGACCAAAGGCAAGTTCATGGGCCTGTTCCAGGACGAGGCCGGCAACCTTGCCTTGGTGCGCGAGCTGCACGGGCAAGATTCTGGCAATGCTGCTGCCAAGGTTGCGGCCAAGCAGTTTGCCGACACTGCCGAACAGCTGCGCCAGCGTTTCAACCGTTCAGGTGGCGATGTTGGCCAACTGGATGACTGGGCCATGCCGCGTGACCATTCGCAAATCAAGGTAGCCAAGGATCAGGCCAAGTGGGTGGGCGACCACCTCAAATGGGCGAACCGTGCTAAGTACATGAACGAAGACGGCACGCCCATGAATGACCAGCAGCTGACAGAGTTCTTGAATCACGCCTGGCAGACCCTGGCCACCGGTGGTACCAACAAGATGGAGCCAGGCAACGTCGCCGGTAATGGCATGCGCGCCAACCGTGGCAGCGAGTCGCGGCAGATCCACTATAAGGATGCTGAAAGTTTCATCGCCGCACAGCAGGCCTATGGCGACAAGAACCTCTTGGAACTTCTGATCGGCCACATTGATCGCGCCGCCCGCGATATTTCCCTGGTCGAAGCCCTAGGCCCGAACCCCAACAACCAGATGCGCTACTTCCTCGATGCTGGCCAGAAGGCACAGATGGATACCGCGTTAACGATCCAGGGGAAGAAGGGAGAGAAGGCCCGGGATAGCGTCGAGAAGCAGCGCAAGAAGATCGAATACCTTTACGAGGAAGTGGCTGGCACCCGCGAACCGCCAGCGTCGGCAGCCATTGCCAACGGCTTCGATACCTACCGCGCCCTTAACGTGGCCAGCCGCTTGGGTTCGGCGGTTATCACCAGTGTTACCGACCAGGGAACGCTGGGCCTCACTGCTTCCATGAGCGGTATGCCGGTCATGAAGGTGTTCGAGAACGAGTTGCGTATGCTTAATCCGGCTGACGCTACCGATCGGCGACTGGCGCAGCGTGCAGGCCTTGGGTTGAACCAGATGATCGGCAGCCTGAACCGCTGGGGTGCTGATGGCCTTGGCACCACTGAGCAGATCTCGGGCCGCATCGCCAAGTTTTCTCAGACCGCAGCCAGCAAGGTGATGCAGGTGTCAGGCATGAACGCCATGACTGCCGGCGCCCAGCGTGCGTTTGGTGCCGTGATGATGGACACCATAGGGGATATGTCGCGCCGCTTCCAAACCATCGCCAGCATGGATCCTGCCGACAGCAAGCGGCTACTTGGTCAGGGTGTAACTGAAACTGACTGGGCTGTCTGGCGTCTTGCGCAGCCGGAGGACTGGCGTGGCTCAGGAGATACGGTGCTGACGTCGGGCAGTATCTACCGCATACCGGACGCCGACCTGGTGCAACTGGCACGTCAGCTCAAGACCACACCGCAGCGCCTCAAGGATCAGGCAGCCACCAAGCTGCTCGGTACCGTGCTGGACGAAACCAATATGGCCATCATCGAGCCTGGCGCACGCGAAAAAGCGTTCATGCACGGCGGCGTGCAGCGTGGCACGGTCAAGGGCGAGATAACGCGCTCGTTCTGGCAGTTCAAAAGCTTTTCTATTGCCATGATGATGCGCCACTTCAAGCGCGCCATGGCCCAAGAAACCGGCTGGGGTAAGGCCGGGTACATGGCCGCATTGATGGCCAGTACCACGGTACTTGGCGGTATGGCCATTCAGCTCAATGAAATTGCCAGTGGGCGCGACCCCAAGAATATGCTGGATGACGGCGTGTTGGGGGTGCCTGGCCTTCGTTTCGGTGCCGCCGCATTCCTGAAGGGTGGTTCGCTCGGCCTGTACGGCGACTTCCTATTCAGCAACCAGACGCAGATGGGAACCTCATTCGTTGCTTCAATATTTGGGCCAATCGCTGGTGACATCGATTCCATCGCGAACCTGAAAGGCAGTGCCACGGAAGGCGACGTCGACAAGGTTGGCGGCAACCTGGTTCGTCTGCTGAAGAGCCACACACCAGCGGCAAACCTTTGGTACACCAAGGCCGCAACTGACCACATGATCTTTCACCAGCTGCAGGAGTATTTCTCCCCTGGCTATCTGCGCAACATGCGCCGCCGCGCGCGCAAGGACTTTGGCCAGCAGTTCTGGTGGGAGCCTGGCGAAGCAACGCCAGATCGCGGCCCAAGCCTTGGCGCAGCTGTAGGGGGGCGCTGATATGCGTGACGATCAAATCACCCGCCTGCAGGCGCTCAGCGAACGCTTGGGCGAGGTCGTTATCACCGAAGTAGATCCGCACAACTGGCCCGGAGCCGAGAAACCCCCGGCTGAACTCACCCAGCAGGAGCGCGGCGACCGGTACTGGTGCAAGAAAAACGCCGCCGCCACCATGACCCTGCTGCTGAAGGTTGTGAACATCGCCGGCGTGATGAACCGGCAGAAGCCGGCGCCAGACGCTGGCCATGCTGTAGACGAACTGGAAGGCGAGTTGGCGGCCGCTGAGCGCGAAGCCCAGGCGATAATCGAGAAGATGCAGCGAAGCGGTAATGTCCACTGAGCCCGAGAAGAAAGTCAGCCTACTGGTTTTCTTCATGCTGTGGGCCCGGCGCATGCGGTGGGATGTGCCGGTTATCCACGTTCGCGCACTGATATGGCTGGAGGCTAAAGGGCCTCTGGCCGTTTTGCGTTGTTTCCGGGGCTTCGGTAAGTCGACCCTGTTGGCTATCTATAACGCCTGGCTGTACTACAAGAACCCCACATTCCGAATCTTGCACCAGTCGGAGTCAGACCCGACTGCCTACAAGACCAGTCGTGACACGCAAAACGTAATCCGGAACCATCCATTGACCCGCCATCTGCTGCCGCCCAACCAGGGCACGGTGGAGCAGTGGTGGGTGGAAGGCGCTGCTGACTTCCGGAACGCCAGCATGTTCGCCAAGGGCATCCTGTCGAACGTCACGTCTGCACGGGCCGACGAGTGCCAGAACGACGACGTTGAGGTACCAAGGAACATTCAGACGCCTGAGGCCCGGGAAAAGCTTCGGTACCGTCTGGGCGAACAAACGCACATTCTGGTACCGGGCGGCAGCAAACTGTACATCGGCACCCCGCATACGCACGACAGCCTGTATGACGAGGTCGAGAGCATGGGTGCCGACTGTCTGACCATCCGCATGTTCGATCAGGAGCATCGGATAGACGATGCCAAGGAGAACGTCTACGACGTGCCATTTGTGCCAGAAGTGGTGTTCTCTGGTATCGGCAAGCACGCGCGGGTACTGGTGGTTGGCAA
Source organism: Pseudomonas defluvii (assembly GCF_001695625.1). GTDB lineage: Bacteria > Pseudomonadota > Gammaproteobacteria > Pseudomonadales > Pseudomonadaceae > Aquipseudomonas > Aquipseudomonas defluvii. Next base: position 4,386 of record NZ_MBPN01000052.1, on the reverse strand, counting down.
GGATTACCAATTAACAAAAACCGGTATTGCCTTCTTTACAGCACCCGGCACGTTGGTCGATTGCTATGCCGGTAGTGCTTGGCCTGAGCGCTTCGACATGGCCACGTTGGAGACGCGCCGCCGCGAAACCCGGACCATCAACGAATGGGACAGCCAGTATCAGCTGCACAGCAAGCCGGTTACCGAGGTTCGCCTCGACCCGGCCCGGATGATCCCATACGACCTGGATCCGGAGATCCGCTACGCCAACGGCGCCTGCGCCATGTACCTGGGCAGCACGCAAATCGTCGGCGCTGCAGCATACTGGGACTGCTCATTGGGCAAGGTGAAGTCGGACGCCTCGGCCTTCTCGTTGATCCTCACTGACGCCCGCGGCCAGCTGTACTGGCAGGTGTGCAAAGGCCTGGAAGGCGAGATCGCCGAATTCGACGAGCGCACCGAGAAGATTACCGGCGGTCAGGTCAAACAGGTTCGCGACCTGGTCATCAAGTACCAGATCACCCGTGTCGTCGTGGAGACGAACGGCCCGGGCGGCTTCGTCCCGACCATCCTGCGCCAGGCACTCAAGGGCACCGGCTGCGGGGTAGGGGAAGAGCACAGCTCAACCAACAAACAGAAACGCATCCTCGACGCCTTGGAGTCGCCGCTGTCGGCCCGCTTCCTGTGGGCGCACGTCGACGTGCTGCGCGGCCCTCTGTGGGACCAGATGCGGGACTTCAACCCGGCCCTCACCGACCAGGACGATGACTATCTCGATTCCGGATCCGGCGCCATCGCCCAAACCCCAGTACGCATTGGCCGAATAGTCGGGAAACCGACAGAGGCTCGGCGGGACGATTGGCGCACTAATGCGGGCGTGCACGAGGTGCAGGTCGACTACTGAGCCCGCGATTCAAAGGGGCCAACCATGTCAGTTCAACCCGGAGTCACCTACAAGCGCTACGCCGCCAACGGCGTGACCACCGTTTTTACCATCCCGTTCCTGCTACTGGATGCGAGCGATCTACAGATCACCCTGGATGGTGTTCTGGTCACCTCGGGTTTCACGTTGACCAACATTGGAAACCCAGCCAGCACTTGTACCTTCGCGGCACCGCCGAGTGGGGATCTGCTATTCCAACAGATGATGCCATTCCAACGCTTGAACGATTACCAGAATAACGGTGACCTTCTGTCGGGAACGGTTAACCGAGATTTAGACCGGCTCTGGTTGGCCGTCAAACAGATCAACCGGGACAGCGGCCGAGCTTTTACTGTTAGCCCACTTGAACCTGAAGGCATTCCGCCACTGCCTATAAAGGGCTTGCGGGCCTCAAAGGTGTTGGCATTCGACGCCAATGGCGACCCTGTGACGTCTAATCTCACGCTTGCACAAATAGAAGAACAACCAGCTTTGGCTGTCGAGTCTGCCCAGGCAGCGGCCGCTGCCGCTGTTGCTGCATCATCGTCAGAAAGCTCTGCAAGTTCTTCAGCCGCAGCGGCAGCAGCGTCGGCGGCATCAGTTGATGGGAGGGCAGGACGCTTCTTTGGTGAGCTTGTGGCACTCCCGAGTCGCAGCAGTTCACCAAATGGCGTTGTAAAGGCTGATGGTCAACTGATCTCTAACGCATCCTCTCAGTACCCTGCCGCTGTAGCAGACCTAACCAGCGGTACCCCATCTGTTCCGGTAACGACGCCGTCCTTGTGGCTGTCGGACCCTACCAAGCGGCTGTGTTGGGCGTATGACAGTGCAGCTAACCAGATCCGGGTTCCAGACTGGAACGGCAAGTCGGCAGGCTCGCTTGGCCCGGCATTTTTCCGGGGTGATGGAAGTCTTGGATTTGCCCCAGGATCATTGCGCCAAGACCAGCTCCAAAATATTACAGGCGGATTAGGCATTAATGCTGGGGAAGGCTTAGTAGTAGCTGGTGGTGGACTTACTGGGGCATTCAAGTTGGGGGCGGCTGTCACTGCTCGCCCACAGGGTGCTACAGCATCTGGTTACGCAGTTGCATTTGATGCCTCTGGTTCTGCCCGTACAGGTACAGAAACCTTCCCTACGCACGGTGTTGGTGTTTGGGGTGTGGTGCTGTTCGGCTCAGTAAGTAACCCAGGGCTTGCCGATGCAGCCGTATTGGCAACCAGCTACGCCAACCAACAGGCGCAGCTAAACGCGCTGGATTCTGCAACTGGATTTGCCTATGTCTACTTCAATGGCGGCTCTGAGAGTTCGCCTGTGAACGTTGCGATTAACTCTCGCTATGAGGTGGCAAACCCGTTTGGCGACCACCCGGTGATTTGCGTAGCGCAGTTCCTATTCAATGGTGAATGGGAAACCTGTACACCTGCAGAGTTTGGCACCACTACGGCCTCCTATGGCGTACTGGCTGCCGGTCGAAGAGATAAAATTGTTGCTCGAACAGGATCAGCTGGCCTGCTTATTAACACGCCTATCGGGCAGTTAATAACGACGCCTACTTATCCAGCATCGAATCAAACAGCCCTCCCTTGCAGGGCGCAGGTTTGGAGGGTTAAGGGATGATTTTTCCTGTGTACGCAAAGGTCGGTGAAAATTTCCAGCAAATTGGCGGCAACTGCCCGGACGGATTCATTGCGATGGTTGGTGCTCGGCCAGAGGATGATCGCGCTGCTGACTACATTGCAATGACAGACGGGACTTGGGCCATTGACCCGATGATTGCCTATCGTGCGGCGGTTGAGGCAGAGACGGCATGGAAAGCAGCAGAGTTGCTGGTGGTTGCCGATCAGCTGTTGCGCATCGAGGATGGTGACCCTGCAGCGCTACCTGGTAATGATCGCCAGTGGCGGGACTATCGCATCCAGTTGCGTGCCTGGGTGGAGGGGGTGGATCATTTTCCTGATGTGGCTTGTCGGCCGGCGCGACCGGTTGCGGCTTGATATAGTTGTGCTCTGTGGAGATCGTCGAAGTTCCCCAGCTGTGATTTTTTAGTACAGTTTCTAGTACAGCTAATGCCTTTCCTCTGTGGTCTTGCCAGTAAATACTGGTTATTTCCTGCTAAATTCGAGTCTCTTCGTCCGCACCATCTAAGCGTTTGTTTTTAAAGGCGTTTTTCAAGACTTCCCTTCAAATGGGAGCGTTTTGGGAACACTTTGGGAATGAACAGGCGAAAAGGGCAGCCCATGTGGCTGCCCTTTGTCGTTTCTGACTGCTGATTTTTACCTCTGGGTTTGATCTGTGTCGAATCAGTCTCGACGCCAGTCCACGCTGAGGTAGAACTCGCTGTCGCTGTAGCGATAACTGGTGTCTCCGTCGTAAGCAGCTTCCAGGTCGTGGCCGATGCGATTGGCCAGGTGCAGGCCGGTCGTGGTAACCAGAACCTCATCGCCATCCTCTGTTACATCAATCAGTCGTTCCAAGGCGTGCTCGGCCTTTTCCCTTGCTTCTGTATTGCGGACAAGATGAACAAGTTCCTCGCGGTGCTTTTGCAGAAATGCTCCTGCCAGCCGCACTTGGCCCGCTACTGCGCGATCGGCGATACGCCTGCAGGCCGGGCAGACAAAATTTTCGACTGAAACGTGGGACGCATCAGCATGCCATGACCACTGACCTGCATGGTATTTGGCGCCACATTCCGGACATTGCGCTGAGCCACCAGGTCGGTGCGCTTCCAGGTATGGATCTGTTTTGTCTGTTTTGAACAGCTTGTCTTTCTGGCTGTGCTGGTATTTGTCCATTGCTGCTCTCCGATGCGTACTGAGGTGCAGCGGTCGGTGACGCATCAAGAATCGAGGTGGTTGCCCTGTTAGGGTCTGTGGCATTTTCCCAGACGCCCCTTGCCGTGGGCGCGACAAGGGGCAAGGGTGCAGCATCAGCTGCTTTTAATGGGCACGACCTTTTCTGGCTTGATGGCTTCAGGCTTTTTCGGTAGCGATATGGTCAATATGCCTTTACTGAAGCTGGCTTCGATTTTGTCGGCGTCGACCTCTTTGGGCAGGTTGAATACCCGTTCAAACGAGCCATAGTGGCGCTCGGAGAGGTAGTAGCCCTTTCTTTTCTCTTCCTTGTCTTCTTTCTTTTCGCCTTTGATGATCAGGCTGCCATTGGACAGTTTGACCTCGATGTTTTTTTCATCCATGCCGGGAAGTTCGGCCGTGATTTCGTAGCTTTTTTCTTTATCGGAAATGTCCACGGCGGGTACATTGCGGCTGATCAGTTCCCTGCGCCAGAAGGGTTCGGCGTCAAACAGGCCTCGGCCGAATGGGGTGGAAAGCGAGCCTCGGTTGAAATCCTCGAACAGGTGATCAACCTGCTGACGGAGTTTTTCGAAGGGGCGCCACATATCTGAGGTGGCCAAGTGCTGGCCGGGTTTTTCTTCTTGCTGGACCGGCATTTTTTTTACGGAGTTAGCCATTTTCATATCTCCT
>NZ_MBPN01000051.1 GCF_001695625.1 Pseudomonas defluvii | reverse complement strand
CCATTTGCTGTCATCCTTTCGAGGACGACAGCTTAAACTACCCCGTAGTCACTGTCTCAAAAGGTGGATCCACTATAGTGTACCAACAGTGGGCTACATGAGCGCATCGCTGGCACAGCAGGATATCGGTCGGTTTTTGATGCAGCGCTACAACTGGCAGCGACCGCATCAGTTCAACAGCGGGCTGGCGCCCGCTGTTGCTGAGGAAAAACTTAACGCAGTGTCCGGGATCAGTTGACCACTACAAAACGTGCCAAGTCACGATGCATGGATAGCTTGGCCACGTCCATCTGATGGCTCATATAGCTGCGGTCGCTGAAAATAAAAAACCCCTGAAACCATTAGGAGTCAGGGGTTTAGAAGTAGTGGTGCCCAGAGACGGAATCGAACCGCCGACACGGGGATTTTCAATCCCCTGCTCTACCGACTGAGCTATCTGGGCAACGGGGCGCATTAAAAGGCTTTTTCGGACTTAGGTCAAGCAAGTTTTGAAAAAATTTTTAATTAATACCGTCGCTTACGGTTTTACGGGGTTATTCGGCCGGTGGAACGTAGCCTTCGGCTTTGGCGTAGTCCTCGCCGGAGAAGAACTTGTCCATCTCGCCCTGCAGGTATTTGCGGTCTTCGGCGTTCATCATGTTCAGGCGCTTCTCGTTGATCAGCATGGTCTGGTGTTTCTGCCAGTCGGCCCAGGCTTTCTGCGAGATGTGGTTGAAGATGTCTTCACCCTTGGCGCCTGGGTAGGGTTGGCGCTCCAGGCCTGGCAGTTCTTCTTTGTACTTGCGGCACATTACGGTACGGGTCATGACGACTCTCCTGAATTCAAGGCATCGGCTGCGCGTTTGAGCAGCTTTTTCACCGGGGCGGCAAGGCCCAGGCGCGGCGGGGTGGCGAGGTTATACCAGAGCCAGTCGGCCTCGGCCACGTGCTCGCCCCTGCTGTCGACGCGTACCAGCCAGGGTTCGATGGCCAACTGGAAGTGGCTGAAGGTGTGGGTCAGGCCGCTCAGTGCCTGACGGCTGTCCAGGGTCAACTGGTGCTGTTCGGCAAGGTGCTCAAGGTCGGTCAGGGTATCGAGCTCGGGCAGGCTCCAGAGCCCGCCCCAGAGGCCGCTGGAAGGCCGGCGATAAAGCAGGATCGCGCCTTCACGGTTGGCCAGCAGGGGCATCAGCGTACTGCGCTGTGGCAGGGCTTTGCGCGGCTTGGGCAGCGGGTAGCGGGTTTCCTGGCCGAGCAGGTGCGCTTCACAGCCGCGTTTGAGCGGGCAGAGCAGGCAACTGGGCTTGCTGCGGGTACACAGGGTGGCGCCCAGGTCCATCATCGCCTGGGTGTAGTGGTTCACCCGGCTATGCGGGGTAAAACGCTCGGCGGTGGCCCACAGCGCCTTGGCTACCTTCGGCTCGCCGGGGTAGCCCTCCTGGGCACTGTAGCGGGCCAGTACCCGTTTCACGTTGCCGTCGAGGATCGGCGCGCGCAGGCCCATGCTGATGCTGGCGATGGCACCGGCCGTGGACAGGCCGATACCGGGCAAGTCGGTGAGTTTTTCCACGTCTCGGGGAAACTCGCCGGCGTACTGCTCGACAACGATCTTCGCGGTCTTCTGCAGGTTGCGGGCGCGGGTGTAGTAGCCCAGGCCCGTCCACAGGTGCAGCACTTCGTCTTCCTCTGCTGCGGCCAGCGCTTCAACGGTCGGCAGAGCGTCCATGAAGCGCCCGAAGTAGTTGAGCACGGTGCTCACCTGGGTCTGCTGCAGCATGATTTCCGACACCCACACCCGATAGGGGGTGATGTCCTGTTGCCAGGGCAGGTCGTGGCGGCCGTGTTGGTCGTACCACTCCAGTACGGCACTGGAGAACTGCTCGGGACTCATTGCTTGAACAGCCCCTTGAGTGCGTCTTTCAATTCTGGAGATACCTTATCGCCTAACTTTTCGTTGATCTTTTCGCTGAGTTTGTCACCGGCCAGCTTCGCCGCCACCTTGCCCAGGCCGTCCTTGTCGACACGGCAGGCCTTGGCGCCCAGCTCCAGCGGGCCACGGCAATGCAGTGGCCACTCAAGGCCGACGTAGCGTGAATTGACCTGGCAGGCCGGGTCGGGCATGTCGCGCTTGTCACCTTCGATGATCACGCCAACGCGGTAGTCCATGCCCAACACCCGCAGGTCGAGGTCGCCGGCACCGTTGACGGTCAGGCCAGGAATCCGCACTTTCAGGTCCGGGTTGCTGGCCACGCCATTGCGCAGTACCAGGCTGCCTTTGAGTTCCTCGAATGGGGTGTCCTTGCCGCGAGGCTCGCCACTCAATGCCTTGCGGTTGAGTGTGGCGATCCCTTGGCAGAGTTGTTGTTCAAGGTTGGCATTGACCAGCACGCCGTTGTTGATGGCGAAGCTGGCGTTGCCGTTGAGGGTGTCGATCAGCGCTTTCTGGCTGTTGCCGCTGGCGGTCAGGTCGCTCGTGAGGTCGAGCAGGCCCTTGAGCGGCGAGCTGTCGTCCTCGCCCTTGATGAAGTGTTCCACGGGTACCCGGTTGATCTGCGTGTTCAGGCCGATCTGCGGGATTGCCGGGCGCACGTCGAGCTTGCCCTTGCTCTCGAAGTCGCCGTTGTACAGGCCGCCGCGCAGGGTTTCCAGGGTGAGCAAGCCGCCCTGGCCGCTGGCTTTGAGGCTGGCGTCTTCGATCGGTAGTTTTTTCAGGGTCAGCAGTCCGAAGTTCAGGTCGGCTTGCAGGTCGAGTTGGCGCAGGCGCTCCACGGGCAGCAGGGTGTCACTGCTCCAGGCCACTTGAGTCGGCGCGTCCGGCAACGGCGTGGTGCCTCCACCGGCGAGTGCGCCGGCTTCCTTGCCTTTGACCTCGGCCTTGCGTGCGGCGCTGGCACTGGCGGCGGTTTCGCTTTTAGTCGGCAGGTAGCGGTCCGCATCGAACTTGTCGGCCTTGAGCTGCAGGCGCAGGGCCTGTTTGGCGAAGTCGTCGATGGCTACCCGACCGCTGAAGGTGCTGTCGTCGAGTTTTACCGTCAGGTCTTCCAGGGCCAGGCTGGTGCTGCTGCCTTGCAGGCGGCTGACCAGTTCGAATTTGCTCAGGGCGGTGGTGTCGGTCATCGCTGGCAGGGGGTAGCCGATGCTGTCGAGGAAGGTCCGCAGGTTGAGCTGGGCGATGGACAGGCCGCCAGTGATTTTCGGTGCCTTGTCCAGGTCGCGCAGGTTCAGCTCGCCGAGGGCGCGCAGTTGGTTGGCAGACACCTTCAGGCTGTTCCATTCGGCGACATTGGCGGCCAGGTCAACCAGCAATTGGCCCTGGGCGGCGAAGGTCATGGTCTTGCCCTGCAGCGGCTCGCCGGAGGCTTCACCGGTGAGTTTCATGTCTTCGAGCTGGTAGCGCTTGAGGGCGCGGTCAAAGCGCAGTTCACCGTTGAGCTCGGTGCGGGCGCGCAGCACTGGCTGGCCGACGCTGAGGAATGCGGTGAGTTTCAGCGGGATGTCGACCCCTTCATGCACCGCCCCCGTGCTCAGTTGGATGCTGTCTGCATTGAAGGTCTGGCCGTTGCGTGCATCGCTGTACTGCACTCGGGCGTTGTTTACGGTGAGGCTGTCGATGTCCAGCTTGACCGGGCGCTCGTTGGCCGTGGCGGGGTGGCTGGTTTCGGCCGGTGCCGGTGTGGCCGTGGTAGCGGGCGTCGTGGTTGTGGCGGGGGTGGTGCTTGGCAACGGCTTGCCGAAATCTTCCCAGTTGCCGTGGCCGTTTTTGTCACGGGCCAGGGTCAGGTTCAACCCTTCGACCCGGACATCGCTCATTTGCACTTCGCGGCGCAGCAGGGGCAGCACGCGCACGGAAAGGCCAAGCATCTTCAGGTCGGCGAACGGGGTTTTCGGGGTGTTCAGGGTCGCGATGCTGGCGTCGTGCAGTTCCAGGCCCAGCCAGGGGAACAGGCTCCAGCCGATGTCGCCGTTGAGGGTCAGCTCAATGTTGGCCTTGTCGCGAGCCAGCTGGCGAATCTCGTCTTTGTAGTCGTTGGGATCGAAGAGGTGGGTCAGGGCGAAGCCCAGAGCCACAATGATCAGCAACAACCCGAGAATTACCAGCCCCAGGATTTTGCCGAACGCTTTCATGGGCGAGTCCTTGTAGTCCGATTTTTAGAAAATTCAGCCGCAGAGTATAGCGCTGCGCATTTGGTTGCCGGTTTAAGTGCGTTCCCTAGCGTTATACGGTTGCGGACAGCTCCAGCGGCAGGTCCAGTTGGCTTGCCAGCGCCTGAATGGCCGCGCACTTGGTCGTGGCCTGCAAGCGCAGAGCTTGCCCGGCTTCGCGGGCCATACGCTGTGCTTCGCTGACCAATCGCAGGCCCACCCCGCGTCGACGCGTCACGCTGCGCACGCACAAGTGCGACAGGCGCCAGGCGTCATGCTGACGCGTAAGGCGGGCAGCGCCTAGCAGACGATCGTTGAACCGCGCTGCGATCAGGCTGCCGTCGGCCAAGGCTGCGGCCAACCAGGCTTCGGCGGTTTCGCCAGGGGCAAACAGATCGGCAGGTGCATCGGCGTAGATCTTCGCCAGGTCCAGCCGGTCTTGTTGGCTCGGTGTACGCACGGCTTCGACAACGACAGGCATGTAGGTTCCTCGTGACAGGTCAGTTAACTAAAAAAGGACGATATCAGATTGCTTTCAGTGAGCCCGGCAAATGGTACCCTTTCGCGGTTTTCAGGTGCCTGTGTAGCGTTTTGCCGCATTTTACTGATTGCCTGCCGCTAGAACGTTCGCTACCCGCGTGCGCCAAGGTCGAGGGCGGATGTGGGGCCTGCGAACCGTCCAGATCGATAAGGGAAAACAATAAATGAGCAGCATTACGGCAGGTGCGATTGTTCCTGCACCGAGCTTTTTGTCCAAGGAGCGCATCATCGCCCAGCCGGGCTTCAACCGCTGGCTGGTGCCGCCGGCAGCCTTGGCGATCCACCTGTGTATCGGCATGGCCTACGGCTTTTCGGTGTTCTGGTTGCCGCTGTCCAAGGCCATTGGTATCAGTGCGCCGGTTGCCTGCTCGGCAGACATGGGTTTTCTGGCTCAGGCGTTTTCCTCGAGCTGTGACTGGCCGATCTCGATGCTGGGCTGGATCTACACGCTGTTTTTCATTTTTCTCGGCTGTTCGGCTGCGATCTGGGGCGGTTGGCTTGAGCACGCCGGGCCACGCAAGGCCGGTGTGGTGTCAGCGCTGTGCTGGTGCGGCGGCCTGCTGATTTCGGCGTTGGGTGTGTACACCCACCAACTGTGGCTGATGTGGCTGGGTTCCGGGGTAATTGGCGGTATTGGCCTGGGGCTGGGGTACATCTCGCCGGTGTCGACCTTGATCAAGTGGTTCCCAGACAAACGCGGCATGGCCACCGGTATGGCGATCATGGGCTTTGGTGGCGGGGCCATGGTTGGTGCCCCGCTGGCGGCGGCACTGATGAACCATTTCGCCAGCCCTGAAGGGGTCGGCGTGTGGCAGAGCTTTGTGGTGATGGCTGCGATTTACTTCGTTTTCATGATCGGCGGCGCGTTGGCGTACCGCGTACCGCCTACTGGCTGGAAGCCCGAGGGCTGGGTCGCACCGCAGAAAAAAGCCAGCAATACGATGATTACCCATCGCCATGTGCATGTCAGCGTGGCCTGGAAAACCCCACAGTTTGCCTTGGTCTGGCTGGTGCTGTGCCTGAACGTCTCGGCGGGTATCGGTATCCTCGGCATGGCTTCGCCGCTGCTGCAGGAGGTGTTTGCCGGGAAGTTGCTGGGTAACGACCTGCGCTTCAGCGAGCTGAACACTGCGCAGTTGAGCCAGATCGCCGCAATTGCCGCCGGTTTCACCGGCTTGCTCAGCCTGTTCAACATTGGCGGACGGTTCTTCTGGGCCTCGTTCTCCGACTACATTGGCCGCAAGAACACCTACTTTGCCTTTTTCGCGCTGGGCTTCGCCCTGTATGCGCTGGTACCGAACATGGGCCACCTGGGCAATGTGGTGCTGTTCGTGGCGGCGTTCTGCATCATCCTCTCCATGTACGGCGGTGGCTTTGCCACGGTGCCGGCCTACCTTGCCGACCTGTTCGGCACGCATATGGTCGGCGCAATCCATGGTCGTCTGCTGACCGCCTGGGCGGCGGCGGGTGTGCTGGGGCCGGTGCTGGTCAACTACTTGCGTGAGTACCAGTTGAGCATCGGGGTCGAGCGGGCAGCCGCCTATGACATCACCTTGTACATCCTGGCCGGCTTGCTGGTACTGGGCTTCATCTGCAATGCCCTCGTGCGCCCGGTAGCCGACAAGCACTTCATGACCGACGAGCAATTGGCCGCCGAGGAAAAGCGCTCGCAGGCTCACGTCATCACCAGCGCCAAGGCACTGGAATGGCACGCCTCACCGGCGAGTATGCCGCTGGTGCTGTTGGCCTGGCTGGTCGTCGGTATTCCGCTGGCCTGGGGCGTCTGGGCGACGCTGCAGAAGACCGCCGCGTTGTTCCATTAAGCCGCTCGCCAGCAGGGCCGGCACCTTCGGGCATGCACAATGACCGGTGGGTGCCGGCCTTGTCGGCGATCAAGCTCCCTGCAAGGCAGGCAGAAATTCCCTGCCATGCGTCATGTTCGTTTCAAGCCGAGCGTATCTGGGCCTATAATGGTCGCCTTTTTCGCCCAATGATTTCGCGGAGCAGGTGATGGTCGAACGTAAGGCTTCCGTCGAGCGCAATACTCTGGAAACCCAGATCAAGGCCTCGATCAACCTGGATGGCAGTGGCAAGGCCCGATTCGATATCGGTGTCCCCTTCTTGGAACATATGCTCGACCAGATTGCCCGACATGGGCTGATCGACCTGGACATCGAGTGCAAGGGCGACCTGCATATCGACGACCACCATACGGTCGAGGACGTCGGTATCACCCTGGGCCAGGCATTCAGCCAGGCAATCGGCGACAAGAAAGGTATCCGTCGTTACGGCCACGCCTACGTGCCGCTCGATGAAGCCCTGTCGCGTGTGGTCATCGACTTCTCGGGTCGCCCAGGCCTGCAGATGCACGTGCCGTACACCCGTGCGTCGGTCGGTGGCTTCGATGTCGACCTGTTCCAGGAGTTCTTCCAGGGCTTCGTCAACCACGCCAACGTCACGCTGCACATCGACAACCTGCGTGGGCACAACACCCACCACCAGATCGAGACCGTGTTCAAGGCCTTCGGCCGTGCCCTGCGCATGGCGATCGAGCTGGACGAGCGCATGGCTGGCCAGATGCCTTCCACCAAGGGTTGCCTGTAATGCAGACCGTTGCCGTTATCGACTATGGCATGGGCAACCTGCACTCGGTGGCCAAGGCCCTGGAGCACGTTGGCGCTGGCAAGGTACTGATCACCAGCGACGCTGCGGTCATCCGTGAGGCTGACCGTGTGGTGTTTCCCGGCGTAGGCGCGATTCGCGACTGCATGGCCGAGATCCGCCGCCTGGGCTTCGACAGCCTGGTGCAGGAAGTCAGCCAGGACCGTCCCTTCCTTGGCATCTGCGTGGGCATGCAAGCCCTGCTGGAGCACAGCGAAGAGAACGACGGCGTTGACTGCATTGGCATGTTCCCGGGCAATGTGCGCTTTTTCGGCAAGGACCTGCACGAAGACGGCGAACACCTGAAAGTGCCGCACATGGGTTGGAACGAAGTCGAGCAGACGATCGACCACCCGCTGTGGCACAACATTCCGGACCTGGCGCGGTTTTACTTTGTCCACAGCTACTACGTCACGGCCGGCAAGGCTGTGCAGGTAGTCGGTCGTGGTCACTACGGCGTCGATTTCGCCGCAGCGCTGGCCGATGGTTCACGTTTCGCCGTGCAGTTCCATCCGGAGAAAAGCCATACCCATGGCCTGCAGCTGCTGCAGAACTTCGCGGCCTGGGACGGGCGCTGGTAATGAGCAAGGCCAGGAACAAGGCCCCGATCCTGACGCTGGCGCCCGAACAGGAGCGCGAAGCGTTGGACGTACTCAAGCGCTTTCTCGAAGACCGTTTCGAGCTGCAATTGGGTTCTTTCGAGGTGGCTGAGGTCCTGGACCTGTTCAGCAAAGAGATTGCGCCACACTACTACAACAGGGCGATTGCCGATGTTCAGCTGCACCTCAAGGAGCGGTTCGAGAGCATCGAAAGCGACCTGTGGGCGCTCGAGAAGAACTGACTTCCCGAGCATCGCTGTTTACCGATTAGACAGGTTTTCCAGATGCTGATTATTCCCGCTATCGATCTCAAGGACGGTGCTTGCGTACGTCTGCGCCAAGGCCGCATGGAAGATTCCACGGTGTTTTCCGATGACCCGGTGAGCATGGCCGCCAAATGGGTTGAGGGTGGCTGCCGGCGCCTGCATCTGGTCGATCTGAACGGTGCTTTCGAGGGCCAGCCGGTCAACGGCGAAGTGGTCACCGCGATCGCCAAGCGCTACCCGAACCTGCCGATCCAGATCGGCGGCGGCATTCGTTCGCTGGAAACCATCGAGCACTACGTCAAGGCGGGCGTGAGCTACGTGATCATCGGCACCAAGGCCGTCAAAGAGCCTGAATTCGTGGCCGAAGCCTGCCGCGCTTTCCCGGGCAAGGTCATCGTTGGCCTGGACGCCAAGGATGGCTTCGTCGCCACCGACGGCTGGGCTGAAGTCAGCTCGGTGCAGGTGATCGACCTGGCCAAGCGTTTCGAAGCCGACGGCGTCTCGGCCATCGTCTACACCGACATCGCCAAAGACGGCATGATGCAGGGCTGCAACGTACCGTTCACCGCCGCCCTGGCCGCAGCCACCAAGATCCCGGTGATCGCCTCCGGTGGCATCCACAACCTGGGTGACATCAAGGCCCTGCTCGATGCCAAGGCTCCGGGGATCATCGGCGCCATCACCGGCCGGGCGATCTATGAAGGCACCCTGGATGTCGCCGAGGCGCAAGCCTTCTGCGACAGCTACCAAGGCTGAGGAGAACGCCATGGCGCTGGCCAAACGCATCATCCCTTGCCTGGACGTCGACAACGGTCGTGTGGTCAAGGGCGTCAAGTTCGAGAACATCCGCGATGCCGGTGACCCGGTGGAAATCGCTCGGCGCTACGATGAGCAAGGCGCCGACGAAATCACCTTCCTCGATATCACGGCCAGCGTCGATGGCCGTGACACCACCCTGCACACTGTCGAGCGCATGGCCAGCCAGGTGTTCATCCCGCTGACTGTCGGTGGCGGCGTGCGCACGGTGCAGGACATCCGCAACCTGCTCAATGCCGGTGCCGACAAGGTTTCGATCAACACGGCGGCGGTGTTCAACCCCGAGTTCGTCGGCGAGGCTGCCGCGCATTTCGGTTCGCAGTGCATCGTTGTCGCCATCGACGCCAAGAAGGTCTCGGCACCGGGCGAAGCCCCGCGCTGGGAGATCTTCACCCACGGCGGGCGCAAGCCTACCGGGCTGGATGCGGTGGAGTGGGCGAAGAAGATGGAAGGCCTGGGTGCCGGTGAGATTCTTCTGACCAGCATGGACCAGGACGGCATGAAGAGCGGTTTTGACCTGGGGGTTACCCGGGCCATCAGCGATGCCTTGGGTATTCCGGTGATCGCCTCGGGCGGTGTCGGTAACCTGCAGCACCTGGCTGACGGCATTCTTGAAGGCCACGCCAGCGCTGTGCTGGCTGCGAGTATCTTCCACTTCGGTGAGTACACCGTGCCGGAAGCCAAGGCTTTTATGGCCAAGCAGGGGATTGTCGTTCGCTGACAGTCCTCCATCGCGGGCAAGCTGTGGGGCTTGCCCGCGATAGCTTTCACCCCAGGGTTTTGCCCAGCAGGGCGTGATACAACTCGCTGTCGCCGAGGATACCCACCACGCGGTTGCCTTCCTGCAGGACCAGCTTGTTGCCGGTCTGGTAACGAATCTGCAGTGCTTCGCGCATACCGATACCGGCGTTGACCAGGGTCGGCCGGCGACCCAGCTGTTCCACAGCCTCTCCCGGCCTCCAGTTCTGCAAGTCCAGCCCGTTGACGCCCTGGCGTGCACCTTTGATGGTGTTGCCTTCAGCCAGGTCCAGCCACGAGTCGACACTGGGGTCAATGCAGACCGAACCGTTGATCCGCTTGCACTTGTCCAGGGTACGCATCAGGCTGCGGCCGCAGAGTACGTTAAGCGGGTTGGTGTGGGCGACGAAGGTTCGCACGTAGTCGTCAGCCGGGTTGAGGACGATCTCCTCGGGCTTGCTGTACTGGATGATCCGGCCGTCTTTCATGATGGCGATGCGGCTGCCCAGCTTCAGGGCTTCGTCCAGGTCGTGGCTGACGAATACGATGGTCTTGCTCAGCTTGCGCTGCAGTTCCAGCAACTCGTCCTGCAGGCCTTGGCGGATCAGCGGGTCAAGGGCCGAGAACGGTTCGTCCATCAGCAGGATGTCGGCGTCCATGGCCAGCGCGCGGGCCAGGCCGACCCGCTGCTGCATGCCGCCAGAGAGCTCGTCGGGCTTCTTGTTGCGCCACTGGGTGAGGCCGACCAGTTCCAGCTTTTCATCCACCAGCCGGCGTCGTTCATCGGCAGGGCGGCCCTGCATTTCCAGGCCGAAGCTGATGTTTTCGCGCACGGTCAGCCAAGGCATCAGGGCGAATTTCTGGAACACCATGGCAATGCGCTTGGTGCGCATCATCTTCAGTTCAGCCGGGGTGCAGGAAGCGATGTTGATCTGCGAGCCTTCGTGTTCAACGAACAGCTTGCCACGGCTGACTGTGTTCAGGCCGTTGATGCAGCGCAGCAAGCTCGACTTGCCTGAGCCGGACAGGCCCATCAGCACGCAGATCTCGCCTTTGTTGATCTCCAGGCTGGCTTTTTCCACGCCGACCACCAGGCCGGTCTTCTTCAGGATCTGTTCGCGCGTGAAGCCTTGGTCCAGCAGGCTCAGGGCCTCACGCGGTGATTTGGAGAAGATAACGTCTACCTCGTCGAAGCGAATGATGCTCATGCTTCACCCCTTACCGGTACTTCGGGTTGTTTGCAGATACGGTCGAGCATGATCGCCAGCAGTACGATCGCCAGGCCTGCTTCGAAGCCCAGGGCGATATCGGCAGTGTTCAGTGCATTGACCACGGGTTTGCCCAGGCCATCGGCTCCCACCAGCGCCGCAATCACCACCATCGACAGCGACAGCATGATGCATTGGGTGATGCCGGCAGCGATGCTTGGCATGGCGTGGGGCAGTTCGATACGCGAGAGCAATTGGCGACGTGAGCAGCCGAAGGCCTTGCCGGCATCCAGCAGCTCCTGAGGCACGTCGCAGATGCCCAGGTAGGTGAGGCGGATCGGCGCGGCGATGGCGAACACCACCGTCGAGATCAGCCCGGGCACCACACCCAGCCCGAAGAGGGTCAGGGTAGGGATCAGGTAAACGAAGGTCGGCACGGTCTGCATCAGGTCGAGTATCGGTCGCATCATGGTGTAGAACATCGGTTTGTGCGCAGCGACGATGCCCAGTGGCACACCGATAAGCACGCAGACCAGGGTGGCGAACAGCACCTGGGCCAGGGTTTCCATGGTTTCCTGCCAGTAGCCCAGGTTCAGGATCAACAGGAACGACAGGGCGACGAACGCTGTCAGTGCCCATTTGCGCTGGATCAGGTGAGCGATCAAGGCAAACAGACCGATCAGAATGAAGGGGTTGAACCAGGTCAGGGCGCCGGTAACGCCATGAATCATGAGTTCCAGTGCGGAGGCGAAAGCATCGAAGAAGTTGGCGCCGTGTTGCGTCAACCATTCGACGAATGCCGAGATGTACTGGCCCAGTGGGAGTTTATGATCGATCAGCATGATAGCGAGCGTCCACCTGCAAAGAATTGAAGACAGCCTGCGGCGGGGCAAGCCCGCCGCAGGTGGTGCTTACTGCGTCAGTTTGGCCTTGGCGGCTTCCAGGCCGGGTTTGCCGTCAACGGTGGTGACGCCGACCAGCCAGGTGTCGAGCGCCTGCGGGTTTTTCTTCAGCCAGGCCTTGGCTGCGGCGTCGGGTTTCATCTTGTCGTCCAGGACGTTACCCATCAGGGTGCTTTCCATGTCCAGGGTGAAGTACAGGTTTTTCAGCAGTTGGCCGACGTTGCTGCACTCCTGAACGTAGCCCTTGCGGGTGTTGGTCAGGACGGTTGCCTTACCGAAATCCGGGCCGAAGAAATCATCCCCACCGCTCAAGTACTGCATCTTGAAGCGCTTGTTCATGGGGTGTGGCTCCCAGCCGAGGAACACCACGTCGGTGCCGCGACGCTGGGCGCGATCTACTTGCGAGAGCATCCCGGCCTCGCTCGACTCGACCACCTTGAAGCCGGCGTCTTTCAAGCCGAAGGCGTTCTTGTCGATCATGCTCTGGATGGTGCGGTTGCCGTCGTTGCCTGGCTCGATACCGTAGATCTTGCCGTCCAGCTCCTTCTTGAACTTGGCAATGTCGGCAAAGTCTTTCAGACCCTTGTCATACAGCGCCTGAGGCACGGCCAGGGTGTACTTGGCGTTCTCCAGGTTGGCCCGAACAGTCTCCACGGTGCCGGCATCGCGGTACTGCTTGATGTCGTTTTCCATGGTCGGCATCCAGTTGCCAAGGAACACGTCCATGTTCTTGCCGTCGGCCAGCGACTTGTAGGTAACCGGTACCGAGATCATGGTGGTGCGGGTTTTGTAGCCCAGCGACTCAAGTACGGCGCTGGTGACCGCCGTGGTCACGGTGATGTCAGTCCAGCCGACATCGGAGAAGTTGACGGTACGACAGGCTTCGGGTTCTGCAGCCTGGGCCAGCACCGGCAGACTCAGCAGAGCGGCCAACAACAGCGAGGGTGAACCTTTCATGAGTGGACTCCTAGGTGTTTTCTTGTCGGGTGTCCCGCAGGACCGCCGTGCGTTGTGAGTGATCTACTCGGGTGGGCCGGACGGTCGGGCGACAGCGGGACGGGTGCCGTGCAATCGAGTCGAGATTGATCATCTAACAGCCAAAAACAAACGCCTACAGGGTGCGTCGTATCCAGTACAGGCAGGGTCGCATCCAGTGCAGGTGAGGTCGTTTACAGTGTTTTTCCTCCCCGTAACGGCCCTTTACGGCGATCTGCACCGCAAAAAAACGGCGTAATCCAGCGGCCAACGGCGAGCGGCGTTGCTGGACAAGAGTGGGTCGGTTGCAGACGTCAGAGCTGCTGATAAAAGCCTGATGATGCGCGCATTCCGGCGGATTGCAGCTTCAGCGTAGCAGCTCCGCCACCCGCGGCTTGTGGCGGCGGGCGTGTGCTCATTCAGGAGGTTCGCGGCCATGGCTATCAGTGTGTTTGACCTGTTCAAAATCGGTGTCGGGCCGTCTAGTTCCCACACCGTAGGGCCCATGCGAGCGGCCGCATTGTTCGTCCAGGGGCTGCGCGAACGTGGCGAGCTGGCGCAGGTCCAGCGTGTCGAAGTGCGCCTGTACGGTTCGCTGTCGGCCACCGGCATCGGCCATGGCAGTGACAATGCCGTGATCATGGGCTTGATGGGCGAATGGCCAGACGCGATAGACCCCTCACAAATCGGCCTGCGCATTGCGGTATTGCGCGAAACAGACACCTTGCTGCTGGACGGCCGACTGCCAATCGAGTTCGTCTGGGCGCGCGACATGCGCTTGCTGGAGGAGAACCTGCCGTATCACCCGAACGCCATGACCCTGATTGCAGAAGGTGCGGAGGGTGAGTTGCACCGGGACACCTACTACTCGGTGGGTGGCGGCTTTGTGGTCGATGCCGCCCAGGCTGCCAGCGGCGTGCTAGACGCCGACACCACGGTATTGCCCTACGATTTCAACAGCGCGGTGGAACTGCTTGAGCTGTGCAAGCAAAACGACCTGCGCGTGTCGCAATTGATGCTGGAAAACGAAAAAGTCTGGCGCAGTGAAGAGGAGATTCGGGCTGGCTTGATGAAGCTCTGGCGGGCCATGCAGGACTGTGTGGAAAACGGCCTGAAATATGAAGGCATACTGCCGGGCGGGCTGAATGTGAAGCGCCGTGCCGCCAAGTTGCACCGTAGCCTGCAGGAGCTGAACAAGCCCAATGTGATTGGCTCGACCCTCAGTGCCATGGAATGGGTGAACCTTTATGCGCTGGCGGTGAATGAAGAGAATGCTGCTGGCGGGCGCATGGTCACCGCGCCCACCAACGGTGCGGCGGGGATCATCCCGGCGGTGCTGCACTACTACATGCGTTTCAGTGAAGAGGTCAGCGAAGCCTGCGTGGTCGACTTCTTTCTGGGCGCGGCGGCGGTGGGCATCCTGTGCAAGAAGAACGCCTCGATCTCGGGCGCTGAAGTGGGCTGCCAGGGTGAGGTCGGTTCAGCCTGCGCCATGGCGGCTGCCGGGTTGGCGGAAGTGCTCGGGGCGACCCCCGCGCAGTTGGAGAATGCTGCCGAGATTGGTCTGGAGCATAACCTCGGGCTGACCTGCGACCCGGTTGGTGGCCTGGTGCAGGTGCCCTGCATCGAGCGCAACGCGATTGCTGCGGTCAAGGCGATCAATGCGGCGCAGATGGCCCTGCGTGGCGACGGTGAGCATTTCATCTCCCTCGATCGGGTGATCCGCACCATGCGCGATACCGGCGCCGACATGCACGACAAGTACAAGGAAACCTCACGCGGTGGCCTTGCGGTCAGCGCCATCGAGTGTTGAACACGGCTGCGCCGTTTTCGCCCATGCCGGTGTCGGCGCGCTGCTTTTTGGCGCAGCGTCGACACCGCAGCATCCCGGTCCTCTCTTCCGAGTGTCACTGCGCCTGTGGTGACACATCGCCGATGTCGCTTCTAAGCATCCTTCACACAAGTGCTACCGTACTGCTCACTTTTCCTACAGAAATGCGCTAGTCCGGCACTTTGCGTTTATAAACCCTGCGCTGAACACAGGCCGTATAGACGCATTGCGACGTCGTTTTCAGGTTTTATTGAATAGCTATTCAATTTCAGGCATGGCATTTGCGTTGTGTTGTGCAAAGCCCTGCATTCGAGATGGGGCCCTGACAAAAAAACCGTGCCTGAGGCGCAACCTGCATTGTGTGAGGAGAGACCGCGATGACGCCGTACAACTCCGGGGCCCAACCCCAAACCCGCACACCACAATCCATCGGCTTTCTGCTGTTGGACAATTTCACGCTGATCTCCCTGGCCTCGGCCGTGGAGCCACTGCGCATGGCCAACCAGTTGTCTGGCCGTGAACTGTATCGGTGGACTACCTTGAGCGTGGATGGCGGGCAAGTGTGGGCCAGCGACGGCTTGCAGATCACTCCGGACGCCTCAATGCACAAGGCGCCTGCAATGGATACCGTGATTGTCTGCGGTGGTATTGGTATTCAGCGCACCGTTACCCGTGAACACGTTACCTGGCTGCAAAGCCAGGCGCGGCAGTCGCGCCGGTTGGGTGCAGTGTGCACCGGCAGCTGGGCGCTGGCCTGTGCGGGCCTGCTTGATGGCTTTGATTGCAGCGTGCACTGGGAATGCCTGGCAGCCATGCAGGAAGCCTTCCCTCGCGTCAGCATGAGCACCCGGCTGTTTACCCTCGACCGTAACCGCTTCACCAGTTCCGGTGGCACTGCGCCGCTGGACATGATGCTGCACCTGATCAGCCGTGATCATGGTCGCGAACTGTCAGCGGCGATCTCGGAAATGTTTGTCTACGAGCGTATTCGTAACGAGCAGGATCATCAGCGTGTGCCACTCAAGCACATGCTTGGCACCAACCAGCCGAAGCTGCAGGAAATCGTCGCGCTGATGGAAGCCAACCTGGAAGAGCCGATCGACCTTGATGAGTTGGCGGTGTATGTCGCAGTGTCGCGGCGACAGCTGGAGCGCCTGTTCCAGAAGTACCTGCACTGCTCGCCATCGCGTTATTACCTGAAGCTGCGGTTGATCCGTGCCCGGCAACTGCTCAAGCAGACGCCGATGTCGATCATCGAAGTGGCGTCGGTGTGTGGCTTTGTTTCCACGCCGCACTTCTCCAAGTGCTACCGCGAGTACTTCGGTATTCCACCGCGTGATGAGCGTGTAGGCTCCAACACCGCCCAGCAGGTGGCAATGATGCCGATTCCACAGGCACTGGTGCTGTCGCCACTGGCAGGGCCGATGTCGGCACTCAGCCAGGCACGTAACGAATCGACTTTCGCCAGCGTACGCCTGTAGCCGAAAGCGCTTCCGGCCTTTTCGCGGGCAAGCCCGCTCCCATGCGAGAGCGGGTTTGCCCGCGAAAAGGTGTCAGCTACGGTTGCTGTTGAACTGTGCCAGCGCCGGCAGCAACTGCTTTTCGATGGCCTGGCGCACAGCCGGCAGGATGGTCGCGCTGCTGGTGTACATCTGCTCGACCATACCGCGCAGCGCCTTGGCCCGAGGCTCACTCAAGCCCCGCACCGCACACTCGCACGCTTGCTCGGCAGTTGCCCCGGCAGGCATTTCAAAACCCAGTGCGCGCAGTTGGCCCAGCAGGTCGTCCTGATCAATCAAATCCGCATGCATCATGGCTGTTGTCCTTGTCGACGGGAGGGATTGTGGGTCGATTCTGGTGTTCGCCAATCAGCGGAGCAAGGGCAGCGTGTCGCAATGGCCGGCATACCTATGAACAGGTCGTTTTCGGCTAAATCGAAGGGCAGGGGAGGCGGCACACTGGGGCCAGGTTTCAGTATGGACGGTTTGGTCACCTTCCAGATGTAGCGCGTCATTGCTCGCTTTTGACCCCGGCTTGTCACGGCTTGCCGGGGTTTTTTTTGCCTTGAAGTTTGTGGCGGTGCGAGCAGGCATCGTCCGTGTTAGCGACCGGCCTTGAGCAGCACCGCGCAGGCGCATTTGTAAGCTTCGTGCTGGTACTTGTTCAGCGAGCCGGGCAATTCCAACGCGTGTTTCTTGCTCTGTGCGCTGACCGTCTGTGGTGACAGCAACTGTACCTCGCAGGTGTCCAGCAGTTGCAGGATACCTTCGATCTTGAAGGTGGTCGGGCCACCTGCGAACTCACCTTTCTTGCTGCGTTTCTTGATTGCCAGGTGGGTGATGCCGTGGTCGGCAACGAACTGCCTGGCCTGGTTGGCGAAGGCTTTGACGTTGGCGGCCTCGTCGTCATCCTCCAGGGCGATTTTCTTGGTCGCCAAAGGCCGGTGCACCGGTAGGCCAGCTTCAAGCGTGGCCACCGCGAGCAGGGCTTCGCTGCCCTTGATTTCGATTCCGCAAACGTTCATTCGTACCTCAGGGTGGGGTTATTGCAGGCCCAGTGACTGCAGGTACTCGGAGCGATCATCGCTGCGTTGGGCCAGGCAGGTGTTCTGCGCGGTTTCGAAGTCCTTGCTGCCGGGCTTCTCGGCGAAGGTTTCCACGGCGCAATCGGCATCGCGGGCCTTGCTCCAGAGTTGCTCGGCGTTTTTCAGGCGGGCGCTCAGTTCAGTGATCTGCGCCGGCTGGCCGGCGTACTGCTCCTTGATGCGATCAAGCAGGTCGGCAAAGGCTGCATTCAGCTCGCGCTCGGCGGTCTGGCGGTTATAGACCGCGCAGTCGTAGCTCTGCTGGCTGGTTTCGACGTTGTCACAGGGCGTGCTCTCTTCTTCCGCCGCCTGGGCGCCGAAGCTCAGGGCCGCCAGGGCCAGCCATACCATTGGTTTCATCTACGACATCCCCCAAGCCGGTGTTTGGAACAGAAGTGCCGATTCTCGCTCAGCCGCGAGACAAATAACAGCGCCGCAGGCGCCCATAACAGCCATCAAGGCAGGGCCGCGAAGGGGCGCTTTGTCGCCCTTTGACGCTTTCGGCAATACCCCTGTCGTTTTTGCACCGAGGCCCTTCCGGCCCCAGGCATATGCTGGCCCCAAAGCGCCGGCAGACGATTCGGCGCAGGCATCGAGAAAAGGGGACCGCCTGATGAGCCCAGCCGAATTACACGCAGACAGCATCGTTATCGACGGGCTGATCATTGCCAAATGGAACCGCGAGCTGTTCGAGGACATGCGCAAAGGTGGCCTGACCGCTGCCAACTGCACCGTGTCGGTGTGGGAGGGTTTCCAGGCGACCGTCAACAACATTGCTGCCAGCCAGAAGCTGATCCGCGAAAACAGCGACCTGGTGATTCCGGTGAAGACCACCGCCGACATTCGTCGGGCCAAGGAACAGGGCAAGACCGGGATCATCTTCGGTTTCCAGAACGCCCATGCCTTTGAAGACCAGTTGGGCTATGTCGAGGTGTTCAAGCAGCTCGGCGTCGGTGTGGTGCAGATGTGCTACAACACCCAGAACCTGGTCGGTACCGGCTGCTATGAGCGTGACGGCGGGCTGTCGGGCTTCGGCCGCGAAGTGGTGGCCGAGATGAACCGCGTCGGCATCATGTGTGACCTCTCTCACGTGGGCTCCAAGACCAGTGAGGAAGTCATCCTCGAATCGAAAAAACCGGTGTGCTACTCCCACTGCTTGCCGTCCGGCCTGAAGCAGCACCCGCGCAACAAATCCGATGAAGAACTGAAATTCATCGCCGACCATGGCGGCTTTGTCGGCGTGACCATGTTCGCGCCGTTCCTGGCCAAAGGCATTGACTCGACCATCGACGACTACGCCGAGGCCATCGAGTACACCATGAACATCGTCGGCGAAGACGCGATCGGTATCGGTACCGATTTCACCCAGGGCCACGGCCAGGAGTTCTTCGAGTGGCTGACCCATGACAAGGGCTACGCCCGCCGCCTGACCAACTTCGGCAAGATCGTCAACCCGCTGGGCATTCGTACCGTAGGCGAGTTCCCCAACCTTACTGAGACGCTGCTCAAGCGCGGCCACAGTGAACGCGTGGTGCGCAAGATCATGGGCGAAAACTGGGTCAACGTGCTGCGCGATGTGTGGGGCGAGTAAGCCTCCAAACCAAGTCTCTCTAACCCCTGCCAGCTGAGCAGGGGCTGCCAACCAAATTTTCTGGAGTTGAGTTTCCATGGCCAAGATCGCCCCGCAATTGCCTATCGAAGTCGACAGCGAGACCGGTGTCTGGACCTCCGACGCCCTGCCGATGCTGTACGTGCCGCGGCATTTCTTCGTCAACAACCACATGGGCATCGAGGAAGTGCTCGGCGCTGACGCCTATGCCGAGATCCTCTACAAGGCCGGTTACAAGTCCGCCTGGCACTGGTGTGAAAAGGAAGCCGAGTGCCATGGCCTGGAAGGTGTCGCAGTGTTTGAGCACTACATGAAGCGCCTGTCCCAGCGCGGCTGGGGCCTGTTCAAGATCCAGGACATCGACCTGGAAAAAGGCACCGCCAGCGTCAAGCTGGAGCACTCTGCCTTCGTTTATGTGTACGGCAAGGTCGGACGCAAGGTCGACTACATGTTCACCGGCTGGTTTGCCGGTGCCATGGACCAGATCCTGGCAGCGCGTGGCAGTTCGATCCGTACCGTGGCCGAGCAGGTCTACGGTGGTTCGGAAGAAGGCCACGACGACGGCCTGTTCATCGTCAAGCCGCTGTAAGTCGAGGATCCCGCCATGGCTTTCGAAGCAATGTTCCAGCCGATCCAGATCGGCAAACTGACCATCCGTAACCGCGTACTCAGCACCGCGCACGCCGAGGTTTATGCCACCGACGGCGGCATGACCACCGAGCGCTACGTGAAGTACTACGAAGAGAAAGCCAAGGGCGGTATCGGCCTGGCCATTTGTGGTGGCTCCTCGGTGGTGGCCATCGACAGCCCGCAGGGCTGGTGGAAATCGGTCAACCTGGCCACCGACCGGATCATCCCGCATTTCCAGAACCTGGCCGATGCCATGCACAAGCATGGCGCCAAGATCATGATCCAGATTACCCACATGGGCCGTCGCTCGCGCTGGGACGGTGAACACTGGCCAACCCTGATGTCGCCGTCGGGTATCCGTGAGCCGGTACACCGGGCTACCTGCAAGACCATCGAGCCGGAAGAAATCTGGCGGGTGATCGGCAACTATGCCCAGGCCGCGCGCCGGGCCAAGGAAGGTGGCCTGGACGGCGTCGAGCTGTCGGCGGTGCACCAGCACATGATCGACCAGTTCTGGAGCCCACGGGTCAACAAGCGTACCGACGAATGGGGCGGTACCTTCGAGAAGCGCATGCGTTTCGGCCTGGAAGTGCTCAAGGCTGTACGGGCTGAAGTCGGCCCGGATTTCTGCGTCGGCATGCGTATTTGCGGGGATGAGTTCCACCCCGATGGCCTCAGCCATGAAGACATGAAGGAAATCGCCAAGTACTACGATGCCACCGGCATGGTCGATTTCTTTGGTGTGATCGGCTCTGGGTGTGACACCCATAACACCCTGGCCAACGTGATTCCGAACATGAGCTACCCGCCAGAGCCGTTCCTGCACCTGGCGGCCGGTATCAAGGAAGTGGTCAAGGTTCCGGTGCTGCACGCACAGAACATCAAGGACCCGAACCAGGCCACACGCATTCTGGAAGGCGGCTATGTCGACATGGTCGGCATGACCCGTGCGCACATCGCCGACCCGCACCTGATCGCCAAGATCAAGATGGGCCAGGTCGACCAGATCAAGCAATGCGTCGGTGCCAACTACTGCATCGACCGCCAGTACCAAGGCCTGGATGTGCTGTGCATCCAGAACGCCGCGACCTCCCGTGAATACATGGGCGTGCCGCACATCATCGAGAAGTCCACCGGGCCGAAACGCAAGGTGGTGGTGGTTGGTGCAGGCCCCGCCGGGATGGAGGCTGCCCGCGTGGCTGCCGAACGTGGCCATGACGTTACCCTGTTCGAGAAAAAGGACGCCATTGGCGGGCAGATCACGACGGCGTCCAAGGCACCGCAACGTGACCAGATTGCCGGTATCACCCGCTGGTACCAACTGGAGCTGGCGCGGTTGAAGGTTGACCTGCGCTTGGGCACCGCCGCCGACGCGGCGAGCATCCTCGACCTGCGCCCCGATGTGGTCGTGCTGGCCGTGGGCGGGCATCCGTTCCTGGAGCAGAACGAACACTGGGGCGCTGCCGAAGGGCTGGTGGTCAGCAGTTGGGACGTGCTCGACGGCAAGGTTGCGCCGGGCAAGAACGTGCTGGTGTACGACACTATCTGTGAATTCACCGGGATGTCGGTGGCCGACTTCATCGCCGACAAGGGCAGCCAGGTCGAGATCGTCACCGACGACATCAAGCCGGGTGTGGCCATTGGCGGTACGTCGTTCCCGACCTACTACCGCAGCATGTACCCGAAAGAAGTGATCATGACCGGCGACCTCATGCTGGAAAAGGTCTACCGCGAGGGCGACAAGCTGGTGGCGGTGCTGGAGAACGAATACACCGGCGCCAAGGAAGAGCGGGTGGTCGACCAGGTGGTGATCGAGAACGGCGTGCGTCCGGACGAAGCGATCTACTACGCACTGAAGGAAGGCTCGCGCAACAAGGGTCAGATCGACATCGAAGCCCTGTTCGCGATCCAGCCGCAGCCGATTCTCAGCCAGCCGGGCGAAGGTTACCTGCTCTATCGCATCGGTGACTGTGTCGCTCAGCGCAACACGCACGCAGCAATCTACGACGCCTTGCGCCTGTGCAAGGACTTCTGATCGCTCAGTCGGCACACATCGGCCCCAGTGGGAGCGGGCAAGCTCGCGACAGCGCCAGCACGAACAACACCGTTGTCTGATCTGACGCATTCGCGGGCACGCCCGCTCCCACGGGGCCGGTGCAGGATTCCAAGGGCCTGAACCCCTTGCAACCGCTGTTGTGGGAGCCTCCCATGTTGAACACCCTTCTACCCATCCTGCTGTTCGCTGCCATTGGCCTGGCGGTGCTCGGCGCCTTGCGCCGGGTGCGCATGTGGCGGCGTGGCCGTCCGTCCAAGGTCGACCTGCTCGGCGGTTTGCTGGCCATGCCGCGCCGCTACATGGTCGACCTGCACCATGTGGTCGCGCGTGACAAGTACATGGCCAACACCCACGTGGCGACTGCAGGCGGCTTTGTGCTGGCGGCGGTGCTGGCGATCCTGGTACACGGTTTTGGCTTGCATAACCGCATTCTCGGCTATGCCTTGCTGCTGGCCACGGTGCTGATGTTTGGCGGTGCGCTGTTCGTCTACAAGCGCCGCCTGAACCCGCCTGCGCGGTTGTCCAAAGGCCCGTGGATGCGCCTGCCGAAAAGCCTGCTGGTGTTCGCTGCAAGCTTCTTCCTCGCCACCTTGCCGGTGGCTGGCATTCTGCCGGAGGGCTTTGGCGGCTGGTTGCTGGTAGCCCTGCTCGGTGTCGGTGTGCTCTGGGGTGTGTCCGAGCTGTTTTTCGGCATGACCTGGGGCGGGCCAATGAAACACGCCTTCGCCGGTGCCCTGCACCTGGCCTGGCACCGCCGTGCCGAGCGTTTCGGTGGCGGTCGTTCCACCGGGCTCAAACCGCTGGACCTGGAAGACCGCAACGCGCCATTGGGCGTAGAAAAGCCCAAGGACTTCACCTGGAACCAACTGCTGGGTTTTGACGCCTGCGTGCAGTGCGGCAAGTGTGAAGCGGCCTGCCCGGCGTTTGCCGCGGGCCAGCCGTTGAACCCGAAGAAACTGATTCAGGACATGGTCGTCGGCCTGGCCGGTGGTACCGATGCGAAGTTCGCCGGCAGCCCCTATCCGGGCAAGCCGATTGGTGAGCACGGCGGCAACCCGCATCAACCGATCGTCAATGGTCTGGTCGATGCCGAAACCCTCTGGTCGTGCACCACCTGCCGCGCCTGCGTGGAAGAGTGCCCGATGATGATCGAGCACGTCGATGCCATCGTCGACATGCGCCGGCACCTGACACTGGAGAAAGGCGCAACCCCGAACAAGGGCGCCGAAGTGCTGGAAAACCTGATCGCCACCGACAACCCGGGTGGCTTTGCACCGGGCGGGCGGATGAACTGGGCCGCCGACCTGAACCTTGAGGTTCTGGCCGAGAAGAAAACTGCAGACGTGCTGTTCTGGGTCGGTGACGGCGCCTTCGACATGCGCAATCAGCGCACCCTGCGTGCGTTCGTCAAAGTGCTCAAGGCGGCCGCTGTAGACTTCGCCGTGCTGGGCCTGGAAGAGCGCGACAGCGGTGACGTGGCCCGTCGCCTGGGCGACGAGGCGACGTTCCAGGCGCTGGCCAAGCGCAACATTCAGACCCTGGGCAAGTACCGTTTCAAGCGTATCGTCACCTGCGATCCGCACAGCTTCCATGTACTCAAGAACGAATATGCGGCCTTTGGCGGCGATTACCTGGTACAGCATCACAGCACCTACATTGCCGAGCTGATTGGCGCCGGCGCGCTCAATCTCGGCCAGCACAAGGGCAGCAGCGTCACCTATCACGACCCGTGCTACCTGGGCCGCTACAACGGCGAGTACGAGGCGCCGCGTGAGGTCTTGCGTGCGCTGGGTATCGAGGTCAAGGAAATGCAGCGCTCGGGTTTCCGGTCCCGTTGCTGTGGCGGTGGCGGCGGTGCGCCGATCACCGACATTCCGGGCAAGCAGCGTATTCCCGACATGCGCATGGAAGATATCCGCGAAACCGGCGCCGAGTTGGTGGCGGTAGGTTGTCCGCAATGCACGGCCATGCTCGAAGGGGTGGTTGAGCCACGCCCATTGATCAAGGACCTGGCAGAACTGGTCGCCGATGCCTTGCTTGAAGACGAACTGCCTGTGAATAAGTCGGCAGCGGCCAAACGTAGCGCTGCGGAGGTGCATTGATGAGCGACATTATTCGCCGCGACCCTCGCGCTGAGTGGATCGCCCGCAACCGCCTGCACCCGTTGCATGCGGCCATGCAGACACAACAAACGACGTGGATGGGCCCGAACGGCCTGATCCGCAAGAACCCTCATGCTGTCGGTTTCATTGGCCCTAACGGCATCAAGCGAATCGACCGCAGTGGCGCCCAGCAGGGCAGCAGCAACAAGCGCAGTGCAGCGGTCGAGGTGCAGCTGCCGCTGCATCAACTGGCCGCGCCTGCCTTCTACATTGCCGTGGTGCCGGACATGGTCGGTGGTCGCCTTAGCAGTCACGACCGCGACCTGTTGGGGCTCGCCCGTGGCTTGGCTGGCAGTGACGGTGCGGTACTGGCGGTGCTGTTTGGCGAGCACAAGGAAAGCAAATTCGACACGGCCGGTGTTGACCGCCTGTTGGTGATCGAAGGTGATGCCTTTGACGGTTATGCACCGGAGCAACGGGTCCAGGGCCTGCGCGCTGTGGATAACCAGTTCAACCCACGCCACTGGCTGCTGCCTGACAGCCGCACCGGTGGCGCTGAGTTGGGGCGGCGCTTTGCTGCAGCATTGGGCGAGCGGCCGGCAACCCGCGTCTGGCAAGTCAAGGATGGCCTGTGCAGCGGCCGTGCGGGGGCGGGCCAGCAAGACCTGATTCGTGACCTGCCGCGGCTGATTCTGGCCTCGGCCGAATGCGCCGAGCCGGTCAGTGAAACCCGCCACGAAGTGCTGCCGGTGACCTTATCCACAGCCGTGGTCCGTAGCCTGGCACGCATCGAAGACCTCGGCCCGGTGGCCGTCGACCCGGCGGCGATTGCCATGGCCGAGGCCGAGTTCATCGTCTCTGGCGG
This sequence comes from Pseudomonas defluvii, assembly GCF_001695625.1. GTDB lineage: Bacteria > Pseudomonadota > Gammaproteobacteria > Pseudomonadales > Pseudomonadaceae > Aquipseudomonas > Aquipseudomonas defluvii. The sequence continues at coordinate 11,109 of NZ_MBPN01000051.1, read as the reverse complement.
CAATGGCGTCAAGGACTGGGACCTGTTCCACCGCGCTACCGTTGCGCTGGGCGCCACCGAAGGCGCTTCGCGGGTGGCGGTGGACGATGGCTTCATGCCGCGTAACCGTCAGGTCGGCGCGACCGGTACCTGGGTCACGGCGCGGGTCTACCTGGCTGTGGGTATCTCGGGGGCGATCCAGCACCTGCAGGGCATTGGGGCCTGCGACAAGGTGGTGGCGGTCAACCTCGACCCGGGTTGCGACATGATCAAACGGGCCGATCTCTCGGTGATCGGCGACAGCGCAGCGATCCTCAAGGCGCTGATTGCCGCTGTGGATAACTACCGCAACGAAGCCAAGCGCGATGCCGCGTAGAGCAGGGGATAGCTATGAACACTAAGGTCATCAGCCTGGTTTCAATTGGCGCCCACCCGACCTCGGGTCGGGCCCGGCGTGCTGAACAGGATGCCCGTGCAGTCGAATTGGGCTTGCAACTGGCTGGGGATAACTTGCAGGTGCTGCATGCCGGCGACCCGCAGGAGCCGGCACTGCGCAGCTACCTGGGCATGGGGCTGGCGCAACTGGACGTACTCGAACAACCGGCTGGCAGCGATGCGCTCGTTGTCCTGGGGGACTACCTGCGCGATGCCGGAGCACAACTGGTACTGACCGGTAGCCAGGCAGAAACCGGCGAAGGCTCGGGCATGCTGCCGTTCCTCCTGGCCGAGCGCCTGGGCTGGCCGCTGGTGGTGGGGCTGGCTGAGGTGGAATCTATCCACAACGGCGTTGCACAGGTGCTGCAGGCCCTGCCGCGTGGCCAGCGGCGCCGGCTGAAGGTGCGCCTGCCGATGTTGGCCACTGTGGATAACGCTGCGCCCAAACCACGCCAGAGCGCGTTTGGCCCGGCGCGGCGCGGGGTATTGGCGGCACGCCATGTGGCGATCGTTGAAGACACGTTACTCACCGGCGCAGAACTGCAGCCCGCCAAGCCGCGTCCCAAGCGCCTGAAAGTGATCAAGGCCAAGAGTGGTGCCGACCGCATGAAAGCCGCTACCGCCAAGGCCAGCGGCGGCGGTGGCCAGGTACTCAAGGACCTCACTCCGCAAGCGGGTGCCGAGGCCATTCTGAAGCTGTTGATCGAAGAAGGTGTGCTGCGCTGACAGTTGCTCACAAAGTCTGTTGGCGGTTCTGTGGATAAAGTGTTTGCCTATGACTACAGGCCACGTATTACGTGGCCTGTAGTCGTTTGATCAGATTTTGACCAGTTGCACCTGGGGTTTTTCCAGCCTTTCCTCCTGTGAATGAAGCACCGTTCGCACGCATATTGCCCACAATCCTTGTTGGCGCTTCTGTGGATAATCTGTTCGCCCATGGCTACAGGCCACGGAATACAAGGCGTTCAAGGATTTGATCAAAAAACATACAAACACACCCAAAAGCACTGGCGATGATCGGGAAAACGCCGATAAATCGGGGCTTTGCGGGTTTATCCACATGGCTTTTTCAGCCTTGCACAGTTGCGCACAAAGTCTGTTGGCTGCTCTGTGGGTAAGGTGTTCGCCTTCTTCTGCAGGCCACGGTTTTAGAGGCGTTCAGAGGTTTGATCAAAAAGTGATCAATAGGGGGTTGGGTCATTGAACTGGCCGCAGGCTCAGTTTTCCACAGGGGTTGCCCACATTAACTGTGGGTTGCCTTGTGGATAAAGTGTTCGCGAAGTGTCGCAGGCCCTGTGTTTGTTGGGCAACGCGCTGTTTGGTTAGATTTTGTACAGGCAGGATGGCATGGCGCCTGGATCACCGGCAAGGCGCCTACCGAGGTGTAGGAAACGCGCTTGCCGGCGATGGGGGAGGGGGCGACGCTTACTGTGCGGCTACACCCTTGAGGTAGGGGGCCGGTGCGGCACCGAGGTTGTTCAGCATGCGCTCGCTGTACCAGTCGATGAAGTTGACCACGCCAAACTCATAGGTCTTGGAGTACGGCCCTGGCTGGTAGGCCGTGGAGTTGATGCCACGCTGGTTTTCTTCGGCCAGGCGACGGTCCTGGTCGTTGGTGGCGTCCCACACTTCACGCATGCGCTGCGGGTCATAGTCGACGCCTTCGACGGCGTCCTTGTGTACCAGCCACTTGGTGGTGACCATGGTTTCCTGTGCACTGATCGGCCATACCGTAAAGACGATCATGTGGTCGCCCATGCAGTGGTTCCAGGAGTGCGGCAGGTGCAGGATGCGCATCGAGCCCAGGTCCGGGTTTTTGATGCGGCCCATCAGCTTCTGGCAGCCTTGCTTGCCGTCCATGGTCATCGATACGGTGCCTTTGAGCAGCGGCATGCGCACAATACGGTTACGCAGGCCGAAGCTGGCGTGGGCATACGGAATCTGCTCGGCATCCCAGGCTGCGGCAGAGGCGGCAACGTGGTCCTTGAAGGCCTGGTCGGCGCGTGGATCGGTGACGTCGTCCCATTCCAGGAGCGTTTTGAGCAGTTCAGGGTGCGAACCGTTGCAGTGGTAGCACTCGCGGTTGTTTTCCAGCACCAGCTTCCAGTTGGCCTTTTCCATCAAGGTGGTTTGCACCGCCACCTTGGTGTTCTCCATGTCGTAAGGCTCCATGTAATGGGCCAGGGTGGAGAGGAAGTCGTCGATGGCCGGTGGGTGCTCCGCCAGGCTGACGAAGATGTAGCCGCCGGCGGTTTTCACATGCACAGGCTTCAGGCCGTATTGCTTCATGTCGAAGTCGGCGCCCATTTCGGTACCGGCGAACAGCAGGCGACCGTCCAGCTCGTACGTCCACTGGTGGTAAGGGCACACCAGTTTGGCCACTTTGCCTTTGTCGCTGGTGCACAGGCGCGAGCCACGGTGGCGGCAGACGTTATGGAAGGCATGTACCTGACCTTCGGCACCCCGTACCACCATGATCGGGTTCTTGCCGATCTCCAGGGTGAGGAAGTTGCCCTTGGCCGGGATTTCACACGTCATGCCGGCGATCAGCCATTCCTTGTGGAAGATCTCCTGCATGTCGATCTGGAACAGGCGCTCGTCGTTGTAGAACGGTTGGGGCAGCGAGAAGGTCCGCTCGCGGTTCTGCAGCATGTCGGCAGTTGCCTTGCGTGCAGGTTCCAGTGGATCGCCCAGGCTCAGGGTTGCGGTGACGTCCATCGTGTAGGTCCTCATGGCCAAGCGTGTGGCCGGTGGAAGTGGCTAATCGTTGTTATGGCGACGCAAGGCTGAAGCAGCAGCATTCTTTGAGGTGGAGTGTGCGTTCGCCGCCGACATGAACCATATCCCTGGACGACATGGTCGAATCCGTTTCCGACGCGCCAGCCCTTGTCGGTGGGGGCTGGTCGCGATAAGCACGTCAATGTCGCGGATAGGAATGTGCGCCGGTTGCAGCTTGAGCAGAATCACTACCATCAGGCCACAGTCGGCCGTGGAGATGAGCATGTCCAATCCCTTTCTCAATCCGGTGACTACCCAGACCTGGGCCAACGGCCGCCATATCGTCCGTTGCGTCAAGGTGATCCAGGAAACCTGGGATGTGCGCACCTTTTGTTTCATGGCCGACCAGCCGATCATGTTCTTCTTCAAGCCCGGGCAATTCGTCACCCTGGAGCTGGAAATCGAAGGGCAGCCGATCATGCGCTCCTACACCATTTCCAGCTCGCCCTCGGTGCCCTACAGCTTTTCCGTGACCATCAAGCGGGTGCCGGGCGGCAAGGTGTCGAACTGGCTGCACGACACCCTGCACGAAGGTCAGGAGCTGGCGGTGCATGGGCCGGTCGGCTTGTTCAACGCGATTGATTTCCCCAGCCCCAAAGTGCTCTACCTCAGCGGTGGCGTGGGCATCACCCCGGTAATGTCGATGGCCCGCTGGTTCTACGACACCAACGGCAATGTCGACATGGTGTTTGTCCACAGCGCCCGCTCGCCGAAAGACATCATCTACCACCGCGAACTGGAGCAGATGGCCTCGCGGATCGACAACTTCAGCCTGCATATCATTTGCGAGAAGCACGGCCTGGGCGAACCTTGGGCGGGTTACCGGGGTTACCTGAACCACAAGCTGCTGGAACTGATCGCCCCGGACTTCATGGAGCGGGAGATCTTCTGCTGCGGCCCGACCCCTTACATGAACGCGGTCAAGCGCTTGCTTGAAGCCAGCGGCTACGACATGCGTCGTTACCATGAGGAGTCATTTGGCGCGACCCCGGCCGAGGTCAAGGCCGATGCCGTGGAACACGCCGAACAGGCCGCCGAAGCGGCCGAGGTGGACAGCGCCGACCTGCATCAGGTGGAGTTCACCGCCACGGGCAAGAGCATTCGTGTCGCGCCCGGCGAGACCGTTCATGCGGCGGCGGCCAAGCTCGGCCTGATGATCCCCAAGGCCTGCGGCATGGGCATCTGCGGTACCTGCAAGGTGCTCAAGCTGGGCGGCGAAGTGGAGATGGAGCACAACGGCGGTATCACCGATGATGACGTGGCCGAGGGTTACATTCTGTCGTGCTGCAGTGTGCCGAAGGGGGATGTACGTATCGAGTATTAAATAGCTGCCCTGTTTGAACATTGTTCAGGCAGGGCATTTATTGTGTGGGTGAAGTCAACTATCAGTTTTGACAGTCTAGTTGTGTAGATGCTGATCTCGAATCAGTATTTCGTTGTGGTAGTGGGCGTGTGATTTAGTTCAGCAGGCTTTTGTTGAAAGATCACTGTTGAGGAGTCGCCCGCTATGTCTGCAACTCCCTCGCGTACCCGCAGAACACAATCAAAACGCCTTCAGGCAAACGAAGTGCGTCTGTTGTTCAGCCAGTTCATGCAGGGTGTCGGTAGTGCCAACCCCTATGGCTTTATCCTCGCCGGGGATGATGTGTCGTGGACTGGCGGTTGGGCGGAGGGCGCGGTGACCACCGCCTTGAATGCGGTGGACAAGTTGGCGGCCAAGTACGGAGGGAGTAGCGCCAACGGCCCCATTAGCCAATGGGAAGCGCTCAAGCCCATTGAGCTTACCGCCGGGCCGAAGCTTACTGCCGAGCCCAGGAAAACACCGCCTCATGAGTCCGCCCCTCACAGCCGCGGCAGACTCATGAAGGAGCAGCTTAAACGCTGAAACGGGCGACCAGGCTGTTCAGGTCGACTGCCAGGCGTGACAGTTCGGCACTGGCTGCGCTGGTCTGGTGGGCTCCGGTGGCCGACTGCACTGACAGGTCATTGATGTTGACCAGGTTGCGGTCGACCTCGCGGGCCACCTGCGCCTGTTCTTCGGCGGCGCTGGCGATCACCAGGTTGCGTTCGTTGATCTGCGCCACGGCACCGGTGATGGTATCCAGGGCCAGGCCTGCACCACGGGCGATGTTCAGGGTCGACTCGGCGCGCTCGGTGCTGTTGCGCATCGAGTTGACCGCTTGCTCGGTGCCGCCCTGAATGCTGCCGATCATGCGTTCGATTTCGCTGGTCGACTGCTGGGTGCGGTGCGCCAGGGCGCGCACTTCGTCTGCAACCACGGCAAAGCCACGGCCAGCCTCGCCGGCCCGCGCGGCCTCGATGGCGGCGTTCAGGGCCAGCAGGTTGGTCTGGTCGGCCAGGCCACGAATCACGTCCAGCACTTTGCCGATGTCTCGTGACTCCTCTGCCAGGTTGCTGACCAACTCGGCAGTGCCCTGTACATCAGCGCTCATGCGCTCGATGGCACTGACGGTCTCCATCACCAGATCACGGCCATCGCCGGCCGAGCGGGTGGCGTCCTTCGAGGCTTCCGAGGTGCTGACGGCGTTGCGCGCCACTTCTTCCACCGCGCTGGTCATCTCGGTGACTGCCGTGGCCGCTTGCTCGATTTCGTTGTTCTGCTGTTGCAGGCCACGGGCGCTTTCTTCGGTGACGCTGTTCAGTTCTTCGGCTGCCGACGCCAGTTGGTTCGCTGAGCCGGAGATCTGGTGCAGTGTGTCACGCAGTTTGTTCTGCATCTTGGCCATGGCCTGCAGCAGGCGCGCGGCCTCATCCCGGCCTTGGGTCTGGATCGGTCGGGTCAGGTTGCCTTCGGCGATCTGTTCGGCGGCGTGCAGTGCATCGTTGATCGGTTTGACGATGCTTCGGGTCAGCAGCAAGGCGCAGACGAAGGTCAGTACGGTCGCGACCACCAGCAGCGCGATGACCAGGGTGAATGCCGTGGAGTACTGTTCGGCGGCCACCTGGTTAGTGTTACGGGTTTGCTCTGTGTTGATCTTTACCAGATTTTCCATGAGCGTGTTGATCTGCTTGGAGTTGTCCAGCAACTCGCGGTTCAGCAGGGTGCGCAGTTCGTCCAACTGGCCGGACTGGGCGTGCTTCTTCATGCGCGCTTCCAGTTGACGGTACTGGCTCAGTAACTGCACGTACTGGTTGTAGGTTGCGCGTTCGTTCTGATCGGCGATCAGCGGCTCGTAGGTTTTACGCACCTCATCAATCTGCGCGTTCTGCTTGTCCATCAGTGCCAGCGTGTCGCGTAGCTCTGCGGGCTCGCGGTTAACGAGCAAGCGATAAGCCAGGCTGCGCAGGCGCAGGGTGAGTTGGTTGAGCTCGCCCAGGTTCTTGATGCTGGGGATGCTGTTTTGCTCAATGACCACACCTGCCTGGCGGATCACACTCATCTGGTTGAGCGCGAAAATACCCAGCGCCAGCATCAGCGCACCGATCAAGGCAAAACCCAGCAGTGCGCGCGGCGCGATGTTCATATTGCGTAGGGACATGGTCGTTATCCGAAGGAGAAAGGGCGCGCAATCCATGCGACGCATTTTGACGTACTCTGCCTATCGGTCGAATCGGACAAGACTTGAGGCACTTCGGCCGAAAGTAGCGGTTGTGAATGAAATTTCATATGGGCAATGGTGGGGTTGGCAGGGAACCGAGTTGTCCAATGTGGGTCAATCAACATCAAAGCGGGGCCTCTGGCCCAATATCCCTGGCGAGTGCGGTGAGTTTTCTTTATCGTGTGCGCCCCCTGCAAAAACCCCCGAGAAGGCATTATGTTGGAAACTTCCCTGAGTCAATTGGAACAACTGGTCAACGACCTGGTACAGAAGAATCAGGAACTGGCTGAGCGCACTGCCAAGCTGGAAGCCGAACTGGTTCATGCCAAGGATGAAAACGACAGCCTGCAACTGAGCCTGCTGGAGCAGGAAGAGAAGCAGGGCGCTACGGCTGCGCGTATCCAGGCACTGGTTGAGCGTGCCGGTGGTGGTGCAGTCAACGCATGAAAACGACCGCGCAGTCGATCAATGTTATCTCGATCCTGGGCACCGATTACTCGATCAAGGCACCGGAAGGCGAAGAGCAGACCTTGCTCAAAGCGGTGCAAATGCTCAAGGCTTCGTTGGGTGACACCAAACGCAAATACCCAGCCCTGATTGGCGACAAGCTGTTGGTGCTGGCGGCGCTGAACCTGTGCTCGCAGCAGATCGAACTGCAGCACAAGCATCAGGAAGCCCTCGACCGTTATCAAGAGCAAGTCAACGCCACGGTCGACGTCATCGCCCGGACTATCGGCAACAACTGATCGCCCATTCCTCCGACGTACTGCGCGCCTGAGCGCGCCGGCTTTGCCGGCGCTGGGCGCGTAGTGACCTGCAGCGCGTTCTAGCCCCGTCCTGAGCCCTCTACATAAGCAAAACCGACACCTGCTCGGTTGGGTATTGTCTCGCGCCAATGGAATAATTGGATACCAAAGTGTATACAGTTGACCTGCCTGTTGCAGTACAGGGTCATTTGCTCGGGGGAATTCCATGCAGTTCTGGCGGCGCAGTATTCAGTGGAAGTTGATTGCAAGCATGGGTGCGGCCTTGTTGGCGAGCATTCTGGTGGTGGTCGCGATCTATACGCTGGCGGTTAACCGGCTGACGGAGCGTTATCTGGTCGAGACGGCACTGCCAGCGAGCATCGAGGCGATTCGTAACGACATCGAGCGGATGCTCGGACAGCCGCTGACGGCGGCGGCGGACATCGCCAGTAATACCTTGCTGCGTGACTGGCTGGCCGAGGGCGAGGACGCCAGCCAACGTGCGCACTTTACCGAGTACCTGGATGCACTGCGCCAGCGCAACAACGCGTTCACGGCACTGTTTGCCTCTACGGTCTCCAATCATTACTACAACGAGAAGGGCCTGGACCGTACCCTGCGTCGCGACAACCCGGCCGATAGCTGGTTCTTCCGCTTCATCGACAGCGGTGACGAGCGGATGCTCAACATTGACGTCGATGGTAGCTCCGGTGAAGTGGCGTTGTTCATCGACTACCGGGTTGAGAAGGACGGCAAACTGGTCGGCATTGCCGGACTGGGCCTGCGTTTGCATGAGCTGTCCGAGTTGATCCACAACTTCAGTTTCGGGGCGCGAGGACGGGTGTTCCTGGTGCGTGGCGATGGCTTGATCCAGGTGCATCCACAGGCCGAGTTCAGCGGTAAACGCCAACTCAGTGAGCAGTTGGGTGAGGCTGCGGCGAAAACCGCCTTGGTGCGGCAGGAGCGGGTGGTCAGTACGCGTTTTCAGCGTGATGGCGAAACCTTCCTGGCGCTCAGCCTGCCGCTGCGCGACCTGAACTGGACGCTGGTGGCGGAAGTGCCCGAGTCGCAAATTTACGCTCAGGTGCATGAGACGGTCTGGCTGACCAGCCTGATTGGCCTGGCCGTGGCGCTGTTGTCATTGCTGCTGGTGGTCTGGCTGGCGCGTGGGCTGGTCAAGCCGATCCGCCAGGTAACCGCTGCTCTGGTGGCCATCGGCAGTGGCGGTGGCGACCTCAGCCGTCGGCTGGATGAGGGCCGTAGTGATGAGTTGGGTGATCTGGCGCGTGGCTTCAACCGCTTTATCGACAGCCAGCGAGAACTGATCGGCCAAGTGCTGGGCACCACTGAGCGTTTGCACCGTGCGGTGGAACAGGTGACTCAGGTCGTGGACAACACCGCTGATCGCTCTGTGCGGCAGCAGGAAATGACCGAAACGGTTGCCACAGCGGTACATGAGATGGGCCTGACCGTGCAGGACATTGCGCAAAATGCCGGTAATGCGGCCCAGGCATCGCAGGCTGCCCGCAATGAAGCCGAACACGCCCGTGAGGTGGTGCAGCGCTCGATTAGCCAGATCGAAGGCATGTCCAACGACATCGGCTCGGCCGCCGGTGCGGTTGGCGAGTTGGCTGCAGAAGTCGCCTCGATCGACGAGGTATTGGCGGTGATTCGCAGTATTTCCGAACAGACTAATCTATTGGCGCTGAATGCGGCCATCGAAGCGGCGCGGGCCGGGGAAATGGGCCGTGGTTTCGCCGTGGTGGCTGATGAAGTGCGCACATTGGCCCAGCGTACCCAGGTGTCTACGGGTGAAATCCAGCAGATGATTCAACGGCTCAAGCAGGGCACGGGCAATGCTGTGGCCTCAATGCAGGCCGGGCAGGTGGCAACTGGTGCCGGTGTGGCGTCGAGCCAGCGCACCGGGGCATCGCTGGGGACCATTACGGATCAGGTGGAGCATATCAGCGACATGAACCACCAGGTCGCCACGGCGACTGAGCAGCAGTCGGCAGTGACCGAGGAGATCAACCGCACGGTGCAGGGGATCTCAGACCTGGCCCGGCAAACCGCCGCAGAAGTGCGCGGTTGCCGGGACGAGTGTCAGGCCCTGCGCGAGCTGGCTGACGACCTGGCGCGGCAGATGGGCGGGTTTCGTCTGTAGCCGCTGATGGTGTCAGGCGCTCATCACGGCGCGGATATCTGCCGCCAGTTCGCGTACCCGGGCTTCTTCGGTGTCCCAGGAGCACATGAACCGGGCGCCGCCGCTGCCGATGAAGGTGTAAAAACGCCAGCCCTTGTTGCGCAATGCTTCCAGGGCCGGTTCCGACATTTGCAGGAATACACCGTTGGCCTCCACCGGGAACATCAGTTCTACGCCGGGGATGTCCGCGACCAGCGAGCTGAGCAATTGTGCGCAGTGGTTGGCATGGGCGGCGTGGCGCAGCCAGGCGCCGTCCTCCAGCAGGCCGACCCAGGGGGCGGAGAGGAAGCGCATTTTCGACGCCAGTTGCCCGGCCTGCTTGCAACGGTAGTCGAAGTCCTCGGCCAGTTTGCGGTTGAAGAACAGGATCGCCTCACCCACCGCCATGCCGTTTTTGGTGCCGCCAAAGCACAGCACGTCGATACCGGCCTTCCAGGTCAGCTCGGCCGGCGTGCAGCCGAGGAAGGCGCAGGCGTTGCTGAAACGAGCACCGTCCATGTGCAGGTTCAGGCCCAGTTCCTTGCAGGTGGCGCTGATCGCCTTGAGTTCATCCGGGCGGTAGACGCTGCCCACCTCGGTAGCCTGGGTGATGGTCACTACCCGGGGTTTGGGGTAGTGGATGTCCTGGCGCTTGAGCGCGACTTCGCGGATCGAGGCCGGGGTCAGCTTGCCGCCTTCGCTGCGGGCGGTCAGCAGCTTGGAACCGTTGGAGAAAAACTCCGGTGCGCCGCATTCGTCGGTTTCGACGTGGGCGGTCTCCGAGCAGATCACGCTGTGGTAGCTCTGGCACAACGACGACAGCGCCAGCGAGTTGGCGGCAGTGCCGTTGAAGGCAAAGAACACTTCGCAGTCGGTTTCAAACAGCTTGCGAAAGTGATCGGCTGCCCGTGCGGTCCATTGGTCGTCGCCATAGGCACGTTCGTGGCCGTGGTTGGCTTTTTCCATGGCGGCCCAGGCTTCGGGGCAGATACCGGAATAGTTGTCGCTGGCGAATTGTTGGCTTTGATCGGTCATGGTTCTGTCCTGAAAACGACGCAGGCAAGCACTCTAAACCAAGATTCGGTGAAGTGTCTGCTGCTGTATAGCCAGCAGTCCTGCAAGCGATGGGGCCATCTGCTGTAAGGTTTTTCGCGGGTTTTATCCTGCCTGTCGGGCTGACGCTTACGAGGTTATGTCGTAAACGCACCTTTGCGTGGCGCCCATAGGCATCTGGGCTGTCTGCGTCGGTCATACCATCGAATCCAAAGGGCGCTGTCCATGTCATGCCGCCCACCTAATGAAAGCCCATGCCGCTGCCGGGAGAGATGCGATGTTCAGCAAGCAAGACCAGATCCAGGGTTATGACGATGCACTGCTGGCGGCGATGAATGCCGAAGAGCAGCGTCAGGAAGATCACATCGAACTGATC